>JBKOYL010000058.1:0-13600 GCA_046725395.1 Actinomycetota bacterium
GGAGAAGTCCGGCTCGTGGCCGACCAGCATCACCTCGCCGCGGCCGGCGGCGAGCTCGAGGGGGTCGAAGTCGCCTCCCCCGAGGCGCTCGTCCTCCTCTACGGTCGCACCGAGCGCCTCGCAGGCCAGCTCCGCGGTCCGTTTGGCCCGGACCTTGGGGCTGGTCAGACAGACGTCGAGCTCGACCCCAAGCGCCTTGAGCGCTTTGCCGGCGGCGATCGACTGACGCTCGCCTTTCTCGGTGAGCTCCCGATCGGCATCGGGCTTGCCCTCGCCCGCCTCCGCGTCGCCGTGCCTGAACAGCCAGATCACTGACTGGCAACCTACCTGTCCGCCGCGGCCACCGGAAATTGCGCGATCGCTTTCCGTGACGCTTTCGTGGCATCTGATCTGCTCGTCAAGATGGCCAGGTGAGCGTCGGGGCCGTTCATCTGCATGTCCACAGCGAGTACTCACTGCTCGACGGCGCCTGCAAGATCGAAAAGCTCGCCGCCCGCGCCGCCGAGCTCGACATGTCGGCGCTCGGCCTGACCGACCACGGCGTGATGAACGGCTCGGTTGAGCACTACAAGGCCTGCAAGGCCGCCGGGATCAAGCCGATCATCGGGCTCGAGGCCTACCTGGTCGATGATCGCGTCGAGACACCGAAGGCGCCGCGCTACGAGCGCAACCATCTCACCCTCTTGGCCGCCGACGAAACCGGCTTCAGCAACCTGGTCAAGCTGAGCTCCGCCGGCTTCCTCGAGGGCTTCGCGCGAGGCAAGGCGAACGTGGACATGGAGCTGCTCGGCGCTCACTCCGAGGGTGTGATCGCCCTCACCGGCTGCCTGCAGTCGCGCTTCTGCCGCCGGCTGGTCGAGGACCGCCCCGCGGATGCCCGTGCCCACGTCGACGACCTGGTTCAGGCCTTCGGCGCCGAGCAGGTCTACTTCGAGGTGCAGCGGAACGGCGTGGCCGAGCAGGACAAGGCGAACGAGGGAATCGTCCGGGTCGCGCGGGAGCTCGGGCGCCCGCTGGTCGCGACCGCGGACGTCCACTACCTGCGCCGCGAGGACTACGACAGCCACGCG
Source organism: Actinomycetota bacterium (assembly GCA_046725395.1). GTDB lineage: Bacteria > Actinomycetota > Thermoleophilia > Solirubrobacterales > 70-9 > DASUPK01. The sequence continues at coordinate 1,071 of JBKOYL010000058.1, forward strand.
GCGCTGCTCTGCGTGCAGACGAAGTCGACGGTCGAGCAGCCGAAGCTCCGCTTCGACACCAACGAGTTCTATCTGAAGAGCCCGGGGGAGATGACGGAGTCGTTCGCGGACCTCCCCGAGGCCGTCGCCAGCACCCTGGAGATCGCCGAGCGCTGCGACGTCGAGATGACGCTCGGCCAGCTGCTCCTGCCGCCGTTCCCGACCCCGGAGGGGATGGAGCCGGGGGAGATGCTGCGAGAGCTCGCGCTCGAGGGACTGCGGGGCCGCTACGGCGACCCGATCCCCGGCGAGGCGATGGAGCGCCTCGAGTTCGAGCTCGGGGTGATCTCCGAGATGGGCTTCGAGTCCTACTTCCTGATCGTCTGGGACTTCGTGCGCTACGCGAAGGGGGAGGGCATCGCCGTCGGGCCGGGGCGGGGCTCGGCCGCCGGCTCGATCGTGGCCTACGCGCTGGAGATCACCGACATCGACCCACTCGCAAACGATCTGCTCTTCGAGCGTTTCCTCAACCCGGGACGCAAGTCGATGCCGGACATCGACATCGACTTCTCGGTCCGCGGGCGCGAGCGGGTGATCCGCTACGTCGCCGACAAGTACGGACGGGACTGCGTCGCCCAGATCATCACCTTCGGCAAGATGGCGCCACGGGCGGCGACGCGCGACGCGGCCCGCGTGCTCGGCTACGACTACGCCGCCGGCGACCGGCTCGCCAAGCAGATCCCCGAGCCGATCCTGGGCCGCAACCCGAGCTTCGAAGACTGCCTGAAGCCAGGCGAGGAACTCAAGCGCACCTACGACTCCGACCCGGACGCGCGACGGATAATCGACACGGCCCAGGGCCTGGAGGGAATCGTCCGCAACCACTCCATCCACGCCGCCGCGGTGGTGATCGCCGACCGGCCGCTGCAGGAGATCGTCCCGCTGCAGCTCGCTGAAGACCGTGGCGGCGGTAACGGGAACGGGAACGGCAGGGGGGAGCGGTCCTACAAGACGGTGACCCAATACTCGATGGGGCCGATCGAGGAGATCGGCCTGCTCAAGATGGACTTCCTGGGGCTGCGAAACCTCGACGTGATCGAGGACGCGGCGGCGATCATCGAGCGCTCCCGCGGCGAAAGGCTCGACATCAAGGACATCCGGCTCGACGACGCCAAGACCTTCGAGATGCTCTCCCGCGGCGACTCGATCGGCGTCTTCCAGTTCGAGTCCGACGGGATGCAGGACGCGCTGCGCACGGTCCGCCCGACCGAGTTCAAGGACCTGGTTGCCCTGGTCGCCCTCTACCGCCCGGGCGCGATGCGCTACATCGGGGACTACGCCAGGGGCAAGCGGGACCCCGCATCGGTCGGCTACCGCGACCCGCGGCTCCGGCCGATCACCCAGTCGACCTACGGCTGCGTGATCTACCAGGAGCAGCTCATGGAGATCGCCAAGCAGATGGCGGGCTTCACCCCGGCCGAGGCCGACGACCTCCGCAAAGCCGTTGGCAAGAAGAAGCGCGACTTGATGGCCACCATGAAGGACAAGTTCCTCGAGGGACTGGCCGCCTCGAACACGGACAGGCGCGTCGCCCAAGACCTCTGGTCGCTGATGGAGGCGGCGGCGGACTACTCCTTCAACCGCTCGCACGCGGCCTGCTACGCGCTGATCGCCTATCGCACCGCCTGGCTGCGGGCGAACTACCCGGCCGAGTACATGGCCGCACTGATCTCGACCGTGATGTCGACCAAGGACAAGGTCCCCTTCTTCGTCAACCGCTGCGACGAGATGGGAATTGAGGTGCTGCCGCCGGACGTCAACACCTCCGACCATGGCTTCGTCGTCTCGGGCAACAGCATCCGCTTCGGCCTCGACGCGGTGAAGAACGTCGGCCACATCGCGGTGCAGGCGATCCTCGACGCCCGGGAGGACGGCGGCGACTTCGGCTCGCTCTGGGAGTTCTGCGAGAGGGTCGACACCCGCGCCGTCAACAAGCGGGCGGTGGAATGCCTGGTCAAGTGTGGCGCGCTCGACTCCACCGGCGCATCCCGCAAGGGGATGCTGCAGGCGCTCCCGCACGCCACCTCCTTCGGCCAGAAGGCACAGGAGGACTCGCGGCTTGGTCAGGGCTCGATCTTCGATCTCGGCGGCGGGTCCGCCGAGGTTGGGGGCGGCCGCGCCCACCACCCGCCGATCCCCGCAGATGAATTCGACCGCCGCGAGCTGCTTCGACTCGAGAAGGAGACGCTCGGGACCTACCTGTCCTCGCACCCGCTGGCGGAGGTGAAGGAGGCGCTCCGAGCTCGGGTCGATTGTCCGCTCTCCGGACTCGAATCGAAGGCCGACGGCTCGCTCGTCACCGTCGGCGGCATCGTCACCGAGTGCAAGCGGATCCGGACCAAGCGGGGCGACCCGATGATGTTCGCGACCCTCGACGACGTCGAGGGTCAGGTCGAGATGCTGGTCCTGGGCCAGGTGATGTCCGAGGTGGGCGACCAGGTGGCGGTCGACGCCGTGCTGGTCGTCCGCGGCCGGCTCGACCACAAGGAGCGCGGCGACTCGAAGCTGCTCGTCCAGGAGATCGAGGTCTTCCAGCCCACCGACGACGAGGTCGCCAGGGCCCGGGCGGCGCGGGACCCGGGGCCCGTCCTGCTGAGGATCGACGCGGCCCGGTTCGGCGCCTCGCTGATCGAGGAGCTCAAGACGATCTTCGAGCACAACCCCGGTGACGCGGAGGTGCTGCTCGAGATGGAGACCAGGCAGGGGACGCGGCAGTTGCGCTTCGGCAGCGATTACCGCGTTCGGCCCTCGGCTGCCCTCGATGTGGAGCTCGATGCCCTGCTTGGCGCCGGGGCCCGCGCCGCGGCTTGACCCGGATCGCGGCGCCTTAGCACGTTTGCCCCGTTTCGCGCAAGGGGCGCTACCTATCGAGGATCTCCATTCGGCCGCCGACGCGTCCTAGACTGAACCCCCGTGTCCAGGCAGACACAACAGCAGAGGAGTACCGCCGGCGAGTGCCGGCAGTGCCGCAGCTTCTGCGACAAGTTGGTCAACCCGGCCGGCTGCCTCGAGATGGGCTGCAAGTACCTCTACACCTACGAGGACGCCCGCACCGGCGCCCGCTACATGGGCTGCATGAACAAGGTCTTCAGCGCGGAGATCGACTACGACATGTTCCTGCTGGCGGAGCGGACCCACGAGGGCTTCGGGGGGATCAAGATGACCGGCGACCCGCTGCCGCACTGCCAGTTCTCCGTGGAGCGCGCGTACGAGGGGGAGGGGCCCGCCTACGAGTGCGTCAACCGCCGCTTCTTCGACGCCCCGGACAGCCATCCGGAGTCGATCCGGGCGTTCGACCTTCGCAACTCGCTGACCTAGAGCAGGCCGTCAGGCGAGCAGTTCGGCCAGCTTCTCGAAGCTGTCACTCCAGCCTCCCTCGTGCAGCGCCCGCCGCTCCTCCGTCGCGAACTCGCCCTGCCTGAGGTTGACCTCGGTCTGCTCGCCCCGCTCCTCGAGGGAGAGCATCACGACGGTCTCGCGATCGTCGGGATCCGGCGGCTCCCAGACGAACGTGTAGGAGAGCCGGGTCGGGGGATCCACCTCCCGGAACTCGCCGTGGAGGTGGAAGAGGTCGCCCTCCGGCGGCTGCATCGCGATCCGGTAGCGGCCGTCGACGCGCGGCTCGAAGTCGACCCTCGGCACCGTGAAGTCCTTCGGGCCCCACCACTCGGCGAGCCGGTTTGGATCGGTCAGCGCCTCCCAGACCACCCTGCGCGGTGCCGGCAGGGTCCGCTTCAGGCTGAGGACGAGTCCATTCGTGGCCATATCGAGGTCTCCGCGGAGCTGAGCCGCATCCTAAGCGGGGACCGGCTATCAGTCCAAGCCATGGGTAGTGCCCGAGGCACCGTCGCAGTGCTGCTTGCCGCTGCGGTCGCAGGTCTCGGCCTGATCGGTTGCGGAGGCGCCGACGCGGATTCGCCGCAGACGGTCGCTGGCCAGCTCGCCCAAACCGATAGGGCATTGCGGTCGGCGATCGACGACTGGCGCGCCGCCGGCGATCCGCCGTCGAGTGCTCCGCCTCAGGACGTCCTCGACCAGGCGGAGGCGCTGCAGGAGGACGCGCGGTTCCTTGCGCGGCATCCCAACCTGTCCACGCAGGTCATCCCGCTCCTGCCGCAGGCACTTGGGATCGAGCTGAGCAACCTGACGACGGCGCAGCGCGACCTGCTGCGACTCTCGCGCGGCGCGCCTCAGCGCCGTCTCGAGGTGGGCGCCCCGCCGCCGCTCGCCGATCTGATCGGCTTCTACCGCGAGGCCAACCGCAGGTTCGGGATCGGCTGGCACTACCTCGCGGCAATCCACCTGGTCGAGACCAAGTTCAGCCGCGTGAAGAGCGACAGCGCGGCGGGGGCCAAGGGCCCGATGCAGTTCATCCCTTCGACCTGGGCGATCTACGGGCACGGCGGCGACATCCACGACCCGCACGAGGCCGTCCTGGCCGCCGCCCGCCTGCTTCGCGCCAATGGCGCTCCCGCGCGCTACGGCCCCGCGCTGCGGGCCTACAACCCCTCGGGTCTCTACGTCGACGCGGTCAGCCGCTACGCCAAGGAGATCGCGCGCGATCCGTACGCGGTCTACTACCTGTACTCCTGGCAGCCGTAGCGGGTCACCCATGCGCAGCGGGAGTGGCGCTTGTCATCCCTGTGCTGCGAGCCGGCCCTGAGCCACCGACCCGGCCATCTCGTGGCTGCGCTTTTGCCCCGTGACGGCGGAAATGAAGTGATCGCGGTCGAGCGCGAGCAGCCGACACTCCTCGAGCGCAGTCACCGTGGCACTGCGCGGAACGTCGTTGAGGAGCGCGATCTCCCCGAAGCAGTCGCCTTCCGATTGGTTGCGGCGGAAGGCACCGTCGACGAAGACCTCGACCGCGCCCGCGGAGATCAGGTAGAAGCGGTCGCCCGGCTCTCCCTGGGTGATGATCCGCTCCCCGGGGGCGGGGGTGAGGTCCACCAGGTCATGGCTGAGTCGCTCCAGGGTGTCGATCGGCAACGGAGCGAAGATCGGATTCTCGCGCAGCAGCCGGTAGTGCTCCTCCTCCACCGGAGCTCCGATCTCGAGCGCCCGCAGCGCCGCCCAGCGAAGCAGCCCGAAGGCAGGCAACAGCGCGGCGATTGCAATCACCGTTCCACGGACGCCGATCAGCGCGATCATGCCGGGTACCACGATCGAGCCGAGCGCCATCGCGGCGAAGCGGGACGCCTCCAGGAAGCCCAGGGAGCGCGCCAGCGTCTCATCCGATCCGAGGCGCTGAAGCAGGGTCCGCGCGGCGACCTCCACGAACGTGTATCCGACACCCATGCCGAGCCAGGCGAGGTAGCCCGCCACTCCCGCGACCCAGAGGCCCGGCAGCGCCAGCGAGCCACCGGCGACGAGGCTGCCGAGCAGTAGCCCGGTAGCAAGCTGCCCGCGGTGGAGCAGCAGGGCAAGGGCAGCGCCCCCCAGGAGGGCGCCAATGCCCCAAGCCGCATTCAGGTATCCGACGCTTCCCTGAGCGAGTCCGAGCAAATCCAGGGCGACGATCACAACAAGGACGTCCGCGGCACCCTCACAGAAGAGAAGCAGGGTGAGCCCTGCCCCCACCAGTCGCAGCCTCGAATCCGAGAGCACCGACCTCGCCCCACTCACAGTCGACTCGATCACGCTTCCGGAGCCCTCTGCGGCGTAGACGGGCCGCTCGTCGTGACTGAGGCCGGTGAGCAGCGCAGCGGAGATCAGGCCAGACGCCGCGGCCACCCCGAAGACCGCCTGGGGGCTGGTCGCCGCCAGCAGGGCGCCCGCCAACAGCGCCCCGACCAGAAAACCGAGGTTGTCCATCGCGCTGCGTGAGACGTTGGCGGCGGAGAGCTCTTGCGGCGTACGGGCGACCACCGGCATCAGCGCTCCCTCGGCCGGCATGTATGGGCTGGTCGCTACGGTGAAGAGCCCGGCGAGAGCGAATACCACTCCGAGAGGGGCGCCGAGCGCGGCAGCGGCCGTCGCTCCGCCGAGCAGGGCCCCGGCGGCGGACGCGCTGGCGACGAGGACGGCTCGCCGCGAGCGCAGGTCCCCGATCACGCCGGCGAAGGGAGAGGCCAGCGCGCCGGGGAGGAGCCGCACCAGCCCGGCGATTCCGACGGCGGTCGCGCCCGCGGCGTCGAACGCGTAGACCCCGAGGGAAATCGCAAACGCCCAGATCGACAGCGATTGTGCCGCCCAAGCGAGCTGCAGCCGGCACATCTCCGGATTACGGAAGACGACAGCGACCGCTCGAAGCGACCGCGACAGCTGCCCTGATGCCTCCTTGCTCACCCAGCGACCCTATCTCCGCCGACCCATTGTTACGGCCGAGTGGGCGAGGGTGGAACTAGCTCTTCCGGGTCGCCTCCCGCCAGAGCCGCCGAGTCAGCTGCACGTCCTCGCGGGAGGGTGCGTGCCCGCCCAGCCCGGGTCCCTCGAACACGGCCGGCAGACCCTGGAGCCTGGGCTCGCCGAGGAAGGCGCGGATGCCCTTCCGCCCGATCTCCCCCTTGCCGATGGCGGTGTGCCGGTCGCGGTTGGAGCCGCGCTCGTCCCGCGAGTCGTTGACGTGGAGCAGCTTGAGCTGCTTCAGGCCGACCTTGGAGTCGATCTCGTCGACGAGCTCCTTCATTCCCTCCCGTGTTCGCACGTCGTAGCCGGTGGCGTGCAGATGGCAGGAGTCGATGCAGAGGCCGAGCCGCTTCGGGCCGCCGGTCCGCTCGATCAGCTCAGCGGTCTCGTCGAAGTCACGGCCGAGCAGCTGCGGCGAGCCGGCGGTGTTCTCGTAGATGATCGGGCACTTCTCGCTGCGAGCGAGTGCCTCCTTGATCAGCTTGACCGCGCGCTTGCGCGCATTGGCTCGGGTGTCGTCCTTGAGCGCGCCGGGATGGACCACCACGCCGAGGGCTCCGATCCCGTCGCCCACCCGCAGCGCGTGGGTGAGCGACTCGAGACTCTTGCGGCGCATCTCCTTGTCCTTGGCCGCCGGGTTGATCAGGTAGATCATGTGGATCGCGACCACCTCCACCCGCGAGCTCTTCATCGCCTCGCGGAACTCGGCGAAGTCGTCGTCCGAGTAGCGCGTTGGACGCCACATCCGCGGGCTCTGGTTGAAGATCTGGATCGCGTCGCAGAGCCTCTCTTCGGCCCGCTCGATCGCCCGGACCAGCCCACCCCCTGTGGAAACATGGGCGCCGATCAGCATCGTGAGTCCGGATCCATCAGTCCCCGTTCGAGTTCGCTTCGCACCGTCACCGACGGGCGCCCTCCACATCGGGGGAGCGAGGACGGCACTGTACAACTGGCTCTACGCGCGCGGACGGGGCGGCGAGCTAGTGCTCCGGATCGAGGACACCGATCGCGAGCGCTCCACTCCGGAGAACGTGGAGCAGATCCTCGACGCACTCCGCTGGCTGGCGCTCGACTGGGACGAGGGACCGATCAGCCAGGCCGGCCGGGCCGAGCGCCACCGCGAGGCGCTCGATCGGCTGCTCGAGGCCGGCGCCGCGTATCGGGATTCCGCCACGGCCGAGGACGTAGCCACCTGGAAGAAGGCCCACGGCAACCGCGGCTATCGCGGCACCGCCACGGACGACCCGAGCGCTGCCGTCCGCCTGCGGGTGCCGGAGGGCGGCGCCACCGTCGTCGCCGACGAGATCCACGGCGACGTCCGCTTCCCGAACGAGGCCCAGGACGACTTCGTGATCGCCCGGGGCGACGGCTCCGTTCTCTACAACTACGCGGTCGCCGTCGACGACGCCGACATGGGAATCACCCATGTGATCCGCGGCGACGACCACCTCTCCAACACGCCGAAGCAGCTGCTGGTGATGGACGCCTTCGGGGTCGCTCCGCCGCGCTACGCGCATCTGCCCCTACTCCACGGCCCCGACGGCAGGAAGCTCTCCAAGCGCCACGGCGCCGCCAGCGTCCAGGAGTTGCGAGACTCGGGCTACCTGCCGGCCGCCGTGCGGAACTACCTCGCCCTGCTCGGCTGGGGCACTCAGGACGACACCACGATCATGAGCACGGACGAGCTGATCGAGCGCTTCGACATCTCGGGCGTCGGGCGCTCGAGCGCGATCTTCGACGAGCAGAAGCTTCGCTGGCTGAACGGCCGCTTCATGCGCGAGATGGAGCTCGACGACTACACCGCCGCCGTCGCAGCCCACGTCGGCCGCGAGCCCGACGAGCGTCTGCGGGCCGCCTGCGAGATCGCCCAGGAGAAGGCCCAGACGCTGGACGAGGTCTGGCCCCTGATCGGCTTTCTCTTCGAGGAGCCGCAGATCGACGAGGGGGCCTGGCGGAAGGTGATGAAGGACGGCGCGCTGCCGCTGCTGAGCGATGCCCTCGAGGCGCTGCGCGGGGCCGAGCCGTTCGACGCGAGCGAGCTGGAGAGTGCCCTGGGCCGCGTTCTCGCCGAGCGTGACGTGAAGCCGGGCAAGCTCTATCAGCCGATTCGCGTGGCGATCACGGGCACCTCGGTGTCACCGGGGATCTTCGAGTCGCTCGCGGTGCTCGGTAAGGAGCGCTCGATCGAGCGGATCGAGCGCGCCTTGGCGCGCCTCTCCGCCGAGTCCGGCGACGGCACCTCGCGGTAGTCGAGTGGCGAGGTAGGCGGCGAGCGCGATCCCGATCGCGTCGACGGCTACGTCGACCGGCGTCCCGGTCCGGCCGCTCACGAAGGTCTGGTGGAACTCGTCCGTGCAGGCGTACGCGAGGGAGATGCAGACGGCAACCACGACGGGGCGCCGGACGACGCTGCGCAGCGCCCAGGCCCAGAGCCCCGTGAGCAGCGCGTAGCCCGTGACGTGCCCGAGCTTGCGGAAGATGATCTCCCACCACGGGTGCTGTCCCTCGGCGGGCTGAGCCGAGAGGTAGAAGATCAGCCCCATCAGGGCGAGCGGCGCGAGTACTCGCAGTGCTTCGCGGTCGCGTGGGTTCATCGCGACGCCGCCCGGGGCGGTAAAAGAGTTGTCGTGATCTCGGTCACCTCGAAGTCACGTTACGCGGTGGTCGCGCTGGCGGAGCTGACGCGTGCTGGGCATACCCCGATGCCGATCGGCCAGGTGGCCGAGCGCCGCGGGATCCCCGTTCAGTTCCTGGAGCAGCTCTTCTCGACCCTGCGCCGCGCCGGGATCCTGGTCAGCCACCGCGGGGCCAAGGGCGGCTACACGCTGGCGCGCCCGGCCGATGAGATCAACGTCCTCGAGGTCGTGCAGGCTCTCGACGGCGTCGTCGGACAGGAGGGCAAGGAGGCCGGCGGGATCTGGGAGGAGGGGGTGGAGGCCCTGCGCGCCACCTTCCGCGCCACCTCGATCGCCGACATCGCCCGGCGCGAGGCGGAGAAGGCCGGAGCGGGCATGTACCACATCTGATTTTCCGGGCCGGGGAACCGCTCTACAGAGCGAAGTTCGGTCGCTGCGCCACAATCCGCGCCACAGTCAGCGACGGTTCGGCGGCCGCCAGCCCTCGGCCTTTAGCCGACGGAGGCGCTCGCGGTGGGCGTCCGCTGCGGCTTTCCGGATCTCCGTCACCTCGCGGCTGGGCTCGTCCCCGTCGGCGGACTCGACGAAGTTCTCCTCGATCTCGGCTCGGTCGAGGTGCTTCTTCCGCCGGGCGCGTGCTCGCGATGGAACGTCGCGCAGGATCACGGGGACGGCGGCGTCGAAGAGCTCGGTGATCGACTTCTCGTCGAGGGGATTCGTGCAGCCATTCTCGTGGGCGTCGCAGTAGGAGCGCCAGACCGGCCGTTCGCTCGCCGGGTTGCAAGAGGACTTCTCGCCGCGGCTCCGCGATCTGATCCGACGAGCGCAGGGACGACTCGGAGGAGTGCGTGAGCCCGGTCGCCCTACTCCAGCAGCCCGGCGGATTCGAGGGCGCTCTCCATGAGCGATTGACAGTCGTCGCCCTAGAACGCCGAAACGCCGGGGCGGGAACCCCGGAGCTCGGCAGAAAATCAGTCCGGATTAATCACAGGGCGGCGTATCGCTCCCTCCATTACCGACATGGGTGCCAGCGTGGCCGGGGCCATTCACGATGAGGCCGCCGTCTATCACGTCGGCAGCTGGGGTGTTGTCCGTCTGGTTGGCGCCGGCATTGTCAGGGGCCGGCACACAGTTCAGGGGGGTGATGCCGTGGACGTGCGCCGTAGCCGAACTGGCAGGGATCAGCGCCACCCCGCCCACGACCGCTAGCGCCGCTATCAGTCCCTTGATTCGTTTCCGGGCAGAACTCTTAACCTCCACTCGGATCATTGGTCCCTCCTTGTTTTCCGGGTATCCCCATCCGGGTACTACGGGCAGCAGCAACGGTCGGATTTGGGTGACCAGATAGGCGAGGATCGAGTTGACCGAGGTGCTGGCTACGACCTCGCGCTCGTCGACGCTCTCCTCCTACATCGCCTGCGCAGTATCTCGCCCGGCCGGCGCTACTGGCTCAGATCGACTTCTCGACCTCGCACTTGGAGGCGCTGTCCTTGCCCTTGCCGCCCTTGCAGAGGTCCTTGCCCCCGCCGCCCTTGAGCCTGTCCTTTCCCGCCTGTCCGAGGAGCGTGTCCTTGCCCTTGCCGCCCTTGAGGGTGTCCCTGCCAGGACCACCGCAGATGACGTCGTTGCCGGCCAAGCCGGCGAGCGTGTCGTTCCCGCCGAGGCCGACCATTACGTCCTTCCCTGGTGTGCCCTTGCGGACGTCGTTGCCTTCTGTGCCGCCGATGGTCGCCGGGATGCCTTTGCAGGTCGGCAGAGCCGATTCACCCGGAAGCGGCTGCTGACCTGGAAGCGGCCCCTCAACTGGCAGCCCCCCTTCACCTGGAAGCGGCTGTCCACCGGGAGGCGGCTGTTCGCCTGGAGGCGGGGACGGGGCTGGAGGGGATCCACCTCCGCCCAGACACCCTCCGGACCCGACCACGTTCACGCCGGCGACGCTCTGGATGCCGCTCTGAAGGGCGCCGCACATCGGGCTTTGCGCCACTCGCCCGTAGACCCCCGGATAGTTAGGCAGACCACAGCCGTTGCCCCAGCTCGTGTCGCCGATCAGCCGGAAGACCCCGCCGCCGACCGGAGTCACAAGGGGGCCACCGCTGTCGCCCTGGCAGGTGTCCTGCCCGCCCGCCATCTCTCCGGCGCAGACCATCGTCTCGGGGTGGAAATAGCTGCCGTAGGAGGTCGAGGCGCCGCAGGTTGAGTCGGCGATCCTGTCGATGTTCACCTCGCGCAGGGTGTCGCTTCTCGAGCCCCCGGACGAGATCGTCCCCCAGCCGGTGGCCCAGGCGTTCTCATTGGCGGGCGCCCAGAAGGAGGCCTCATTGGCGCCGGCGATCTGGACCGGGGTGGAGTTCGAGGAGGGCGACGGTGAGCTGAGCGTGGCGAAGACGACGTCCCAATCGAACGTCTGCGGGTTGAACAACGGCTTGCCCGAGCCGTCGACGAAGATGTAGTAGTTGCTCCAAGCGATCTCCTGTCCCTGGCTCGAGTTGGACAGCGTGGTCCTTCCGGTGATCGACGCGTGATCGCTGACCGGGTAAAAGGTGGTGCCGGACTTGTGGACGCAATGCGCCGCGGTGACGATGATCGTGGGTGCCACCAGAGTGCCGCCGCAGAACTGCCGGTCGAAGCCATCTCCTGAGTAGTAAGCGGGATTGAGGGTGACCGCCGCCTGCCACGGCCACTCCGCGATGGTGGTCGTACTGCCGCCCACGATCCGCGGCTGCAGCTCGTCGGACCGCGGTGCCCTTCGGTCGCCCGACGGCCCACCCTTGGGCGCCTCAGCGAGGAATACGCCGGGTGCGAGCCTGGGTCCGGGCTCGTACCGCCCCGCTCCGAGTGCGCCAGTCGGCAGGATCAGATGTAGCGCTGCAAACGCGGCCCCACCTGCGAGCAGGGCTCGCCACTTTCGAGCTCCCAATCCATCACTGATGCGCTTCATTCGAACCTAAGCGTTGCGCTCCCGAAGCCCGCGCTATCGCTTTCGATCGCGGCTTGGACTCCGGATCAACTTCCTACTCGCTCAGCGCAGCCTATCCGACGGAAGTACGGCGATCTTGGTCCAGCCGTCATCGTGGTCCAGCCGTCGTGCGGGTCCTGCCGAGCTCCTCCGAACGACTCCGGGGCGCCTCACTAAGCGCCCCGGTCTCGCAACATCAACTACGGCAATAGGTCAGTCTTCAAGCCTCCGCAAGCCACACTTGTGGCCCTTGTCCATGTTGGCCTTGCGGTGAGTGTTGGGCTTCGGCCCGTTCCCCTGGCCTCGGTGCGAGCAGGCCTTGGAGTGCCCATTGCCGTCGTTCGGCACGCCGCCCGAATTGGCAACCGAGCTTGCGACCGGCAAGGAAAGGGCCAGCGCCGAACCGGTAACCAGTACCGCGATGCGCCGCATCATCCGTGTCTTCATTCTCATCTCCCCGGGAGTCGAGGTGTTCCCCTACGTACCTTCTGTAAAGCGTTGATCCGAACCCCAAGGGTACGGCCTCTGGTCGCCGGGAAGTGGGAAGGTCC
>JBKOYL010000069.1:0-6930 GCA_046725395.1 Actinomycetota bacterium
AGGACGAGAGCCATCGCCTTGCGAAGGTCGCAGGCGATCCCGCGTTCGCTGAGGCGGTGATCTGGCAGAACCGCTCCGCCTATCGGACCGCCCTTGCCAAGGTCGCTGGATCGGACGGTGGCTCCGGAAGCAAGCGGCGTCGGCGCGACGGCGTCGTCGCCGGCTACTGGCAGCGCTACTGCGCGAAGAACGACACTGTGGGCTGATTCGGCCCACTGGCGTGGGGCAGGATCCGGGACGATGGCCGTGCGCTCGACGTGCGATCGGGCGCGCTGGTGGCATCTCGCCAGGTTCACTTCGAGAGCTGGTGCCTGGAGGCTCTCATGGGTGCAGTGGGAACCGAAGCCGTGGTGCCGCTGAATCGCCACCCGGAGGTCGAGCTGCGCGAGCAGCTCGAGGGAGGCGGAGACGCGGCGGCGCTGGCGGCGCTCGATCGCGTGGAGGCGGCGCGAGATGAGGTTGCGGAGGCATCCACTCCCGATGAGCTGTTGGCCGCTCTCGACTCCTTCGACAGCCTGATCGAGGAGCTGACGGGCGAGCCGCCGGCCCCGGCGGAGGACGGAGCCGAAGGGGGACGCACGCCGCTCTACCTCGACTGCATGCGCGAGCTCGAGGTAGACCTCGGACCGTCTTTTGTGGCGGAGCTCGCGACGGGACTACCCCTTTCTGCTCGAGGCATCGCGGTGGTGGTGCGGACGGAGCTTCGCGCGGGCCCGCGCGATCATCGCGGCCGTCCTGTCGGATACGGCCGGCAGCGCTCCCCTCGCGCCGCTGTTCGGAAGGATCTTCAACGAGTTGTGGGAGCTCCCTCGCCTCCTGGGAGCTGAGGTGGCCGAGCTGCAGGAGCGATGCGCCGCGATCATCGCGGGCGGCGACTCGGAGACGACCGCGGCGCGGGCGGCGGCCGCTTTCGCGGATCATGGACCGGCCTGGCCGCTTTCGGTCTTCCAAAGCGCGGACGTGCAGATCGATGCGCCCGACTTGGAAGCGATCGAGCGTGGCGAATTCCTTGCCGTGATCGGCGACTTTCATTCTGGAAACCCGCTCACCCAGGCGCTCTTCTCCAACCGGTACCCGGACTTCGGCATGTTTCGCTCGATGTGGCACGCCGACGTGGGCGAGCCGATCTTCGTCCCCGCGCTCCCGCGCAGTCCCGGGGCTCGGCTCACGGCGCGGAACATCCCAGATGCGAGTAATCCAGACGACGTCCACCTTCTCGGGCCGGGGATGACGCCGGTTCACATCGGCTACCGGTCGGTTCCGGTCGACCGGCTCGTCATCCATGGCGAGGACGTCGTCGACCGCGAAGGCGAGTTCCGTGCGCCGCTGACCGACATCCTGTTCGGGCCGATCTTCCTTTCCGCGATGAGGACCTTTCAGCCCTTTCCCGAGCCCGGCGGGCGGGTCACGCTCGGTCGGACGGTGCTCCGCCGCGCGACCTGGCTCACCAAAGCCGCCGACCAGCCGGCCGAGGCTGCGGCGATCCCGGCATGGGCCGGCAAGCTCGGGCTGCCGCGTCGGGTCTTCGCCTTGGTTGGCGATGAGGCGAAGCCGGTCTACGTCGACCTCAAGAGCCCGGCGCTCGTCCGCAATCTGCACCGCATGATGCGACGCGCGATCGCCGCCGACGCAGACGCATCCGTTCGCTTCAGCGAGATGCTGCCCGGGCCCGACGGGTGCTGGCTCGACGGCGAGAACGGCCGCTATACGTGCGAGCTCCGCATCGTCGCCGTGGACCAGACGCGACGCGGCGGCGGCACGCTCCCGACCCCATGAGGGAACTCTCACGATGCCGCACGTTGCGGAAAGTTCAGATTTGCAGGGGCTTCATGCCCGGAGGACGGACTCGAACCCCCAACACGCGGATTATGATGACGGCGAGGACGGGTCGTCGAAGGGCAGACCGTCCATCGCGGCTGCCCAAGTACTGAGGTTGACGCTGGAACCTCGCTGCGCATAGGGTGCGCTCGCTTTAGATGGGGAGAGTCGAGCTGGTCGGTTAGTCCGGGCATCACGGGAGGGAGCAAGAGTCGGCATGAGGTTCCTCGGAAGGTTCGGCCCATGCCGGGTAGGCGTGCGCTCCTCGGCGCCACACTGGCGCTCGCCGCGCTCACCGGGGCGGTCGCCCAGGCAAACAACGGCAAGCTCGCCAATCACCTGCACCAGCTCAACCCCGCGGCGCTCCTCGGCGGCAAGTCGATCGTCGGCACCAAGCCCGAGCAGGAGCTGCACGGCTCACACGGCAAACCCAACTTCATCGTCGCGCTTGCCGATGGCGAGACCATCCACGGCGCCTCCACAAACGACGAGCTGGGCGTCGGTCCCCCAACGCCAAGGACGTGAAGATCATCGCCCCGGCTCCGGCCACTCGCTGATCGTGGGCGGCCCCGGCAGCACGATCATCGTCCGTGGCAATGGCCACAACCTGATCGTCTCCCACGGCAAGGGCGCCACGATCATCCTCGAGAGCCCCTGGGACGAGGTGATCGCCAACGGTCCCCACGACCGGATCATCTGCGCCGAGCACTCAGCCCACGAGCTGATCAAGCTGGACGAGGACGTCGACGTCTCCAAGCGCTGCCACGGACATCACAATCGGATCAAGGGGCTGGGGGCCGGTCCCAGCGCCGCGAGCGCCTCCGCGACTGCGCACAGCTCCGCGATCTTCGGTTCCGGGACCAACGCAGATCCGTTCCGCGGCAACTGCGACGGGGACACCCTCTTCAAGCCCGTCTGCATCACTACCTTCGAGGCCCGGACGCTTGACTTCTTCTGGGACCGCGAGTTCGTGCCCGCCTACGAGTGCGTGGGGAGCCATCCCTGGCTCCTCAACCAGAACTTCGCACCGTCCGGCACCGCCCTGCCTCCTGGTGTCGAGGTCCGGGGGCTGGGACCGATCGGCGTCAGCATCACCCACACGCACGCCGGCCGCACCGGCTCATCGTCTGCGACGGCCACACTCACCGGTGCTGGCTACTCGGACGCGACCAACTGGAAGGTCCCTTCGGGCCCGGCCTTGGATCAGGTCATCCTCCATTGCGTGGACGAGCCAATGCCCCGCTACCCGGCCTATTGATGTTCGAGAGCCCCACCATGCTCGTCCGACTCGCGCGACTCCTCGTCCCGGCGGTCGCGCTCATGCTCCTGGTCGCCACGGTCGCCCGTGCCGACATCGAGAAGCTCGCCAAGCACCTGCACAAGCTCGATCCCGGCGGGAAGGTGGGCGGCAAGTCGATCGTCGGCACCAAGCCCAAGCAGGAGCTCCACGGCTCACACGGCAAGCCCAACTTCATCGTCGCCCTCGGCGACGGCGAGACCATCCACGGGGCCTCCAAGAATGATCAGCTCGGCGCGATCGGCAAGGGCGTCAAGATCGTGCCCTCAAACCACGGCCACTCCCTGATCGTCGCCGGCCCCCACAGCGAGATCGTGGTCCCCGGCAAGGGCCACAACCTGATCTTCTCCCACGCCAACGGCGCGACGATCATCCTCAAGAGCCCCGGCGACGAGGTGATCGCCAACGGCCCGCATGACCAGATCGTCTGCGCCAAGCACGCACACCACGAGCTGATCGAGGTCGCCAAGGGCGAGAAGGTCTCAAAGGGCTGCATGGGCCACCACAACGAGATCGAGCCGCTCGCCAGCTCCTCTGTGAGCGCGCACTCCTCGGCGGCGACGGCCCACCCCTCAGTGGAGGGGGAAGGCACTAACTCCCATCCCTTCGTCGCGCCCTGTGAGAACCCATCGCAGGTGGACTGCACGGTGAACGGCTTCGCCGAGCGCCTGGTCCCTTGCCCGGGGATCAACTGCTTATGGGGAACCGAGAACGTGCCCGTCTACCGGTGTCCCGGCCGCGTCTTCGCGGACACGGGCGGCGAGCCCCTTGTCATAGATCATCCCTACCTCCTGAACCAGAACTACCAGCCGGTCGGCACCCACCTCGACAACGGGGTGCAGGTAGAGGGCCTGGGGCCGGTCGGGGCCGTAATCCACACAATCAACGACCCCGACCCCACTCAGGGCACGGGCTTTTTTAGGGTGAAAACCAGCTCGGCAGATTCGATCGTGACCAACTGGACCCTCGGCTTCCAGCACTACAGGGTCATCCTCCACTGCACCAGCGACCCCACGCACGGGTACTAGACCCTGGCAGCCCGTCCGGTCAGTCGTCGGGCTGTCGGAGTAGTGCTTTGGACGAGAAGCGGCGCTTTGCATGGAAGGGGGCGACCACGTCGCCCAGGGCACCTTGGGCTTAACGGCGACGTACGCTACTTCTGCGCGTAGTGCTGCGCGTTGATCTCCGTGAACTTCGCCTGATCGGCCGGGACTTGGTCTTCCGGGAAGATCGCGTCAACGGGACATACCTCGACGCAGGCGTCGCAGTCGATGCATTCGGCCGGATCGATGTACAGCTGCCGATGCTCCTCGAAGTCCGGCTCCTCCTCGGTGGGGTGGATGCAATCCACCGGGCAGACCTCCACGCACGTCAAGTCCTTCACGTCGATGCAGGGCTCGGTGATGACGTAGGTCATTCGGGATACCTCCTGGTCGCGAGCCAAGGGCGACCGAACTGCGCCGGGCTGGCTTGCGGGGCGCCACCAATCAATGATAGGTGCGCTGGGAGCTAGAGCTTGTCGCGGCCGGTCTGCGGGCGTAGTGACAGCCGCTTTGGACGAGAAGCGGCGCCTAGTTCTACGCTCGGGTCATGCCGGAGGAGGCGAGTCGGGTCTGCGAGTTCGGGTTCCCCGGCCCATTGCGCGACCGCTTGGTTGCCGCGGTGCTAAGGGGTGAGAAGACAGCGACATCGTCACTTCTTCTCGAGTGGCAGCTAGACGACGAGCCACTGCCGAAGGTCGGAGAGCGTCAGAAGGTCCTTGACTCAGCCGGCGCCCCGGTCGGCGTGATCGAGATCGTCTCCGTCGAAGTCATCCGCCTGGCAGACGCCGACTCGACTCTGGCACTCGAGGAAGGCGAGGGGTTTTCGGACATCGACGAGTGGCGGGCCGCGCACGAGCGATTTTGGAGCGAAGAGGTAATCCCTCGGCTCCCACCGGGTTGGGCCAGTCCCCTCGCAGACGACACCGAGGTCGTCGTGGAGCGTTTCCGGCTGGTGGAGTAGATGGCCGCTTTGGACGAGAAGCGGCGCCTTGCATGGGAAATGAGCGGTCTTCGACCTGGCGCTCGCTTCTCGCACAAGGCACATGCGACGGACCCATGCCCAAAGAGCGATCATCGGCAGGTGAGCGTCGAGCATCACCAGCGTAGATTCCGAAAGCGCAGCAAGAGTACGCGGGTAGCGCGCAAGCAAGGGCCTTAGCGACCAGCGAGCCGGAGCCGATGCGAGATGAGGACAAGGCAGCGCACGACTACACCGAGACGTGGTCCAAGGGCGGGGAGATTGGCTACGTCGAGTTGAACGGCGGCGGTCGCGTCCGCTATCTGCGGGTCGGCAGCGGCCCACCTCTCCTCCTCATGCATACGGTTCGCACGCAGCTCGACCACTTCCAGTTCGTCATCCCGCGGATCACCGACGCGTTCACCGTCCACGCGGTCGACTTTCCCGGCATGGGCTGGTCCGACATCGTCCCGGGCGCCAGCTACGAGGAGCCCGCGCTGCGAGCCGCGGTCGTCAGGGTGGTCGAGGATCTGGACCTCTCCGATCTCACCCTGGCTGGTGAATCGATGGGCGCGACGCTGTCGCTTTCCGCGTCCGTGGAGCTCAGGGACCGAGTGCGCCGGATCGTCGCCTTCAACACCTACGACTTCGCCGACGGCATCAAGCGAGCCAATCTGCTCGCGCGCATCGTGGTGGAAAGCATCCGCGCTCCTGTGAGTGGCCCGATCGTCGCCCGCCTCGAGAACAGACAGGTCCTCAAGGGAGTAATGGGAGGGGGACTGTATGACCCCAGTCAACTGCCCGACCACTATCTCGATGAGCTCCGTCGCGTCGGTCGGCGGCCCGGATACCCGACGGTGGCCAGGGCGATCTACCGCAACCTGGAGAGTCTGATTGCGGCCAGAGAACGCTACGCGCGGATCAGCGTCCCGGTCACGCTGGTCTATGGCGACGAGGATTGGTCGCGGGCCTCGGATCGGCAGGCGAACTTCGAGTCGGTTCCCGGCGCGCGGGACATCGTGCTGCGTGACACCGGCCATTTCGCCGCACTGGAGAGACCCGACGACGTGGCGCGGATCCTGCTCGACGACGCCCACTGACAACTGGACCGTGAGGGGTGCGTCGGCGCGTCAAGAATCCGCGTGTTGGCGAGCGCTCCATTGCGCACGGATTTCCTCGTGTTCAACACGCGGACTTTGCCGCGGAGGCATTTTCCGCGTGTTCGCAGCCCGCAAAACCCGCCGATTTGCAGGCACTTCATGCCGGAGGAGGGACTCGAACCCCCGACACGCGGATTATGATGACGGCGAGGAGGGGTCGGCTAAGGGGGGCTAGGCACGGATTGGGGGCCCTAACATGCCCTCAGTTCGGGCCGAAGTCGGGAGTTGGACGCACAGTTCGACGCACGGTTTTGCTTCCGCTTGGCGAATGACCGGCGATCTCAAGGGCATCGGCCGATAGCTCGTAGGCCGTGCCCCGCGTCATTTGTTTGAGCCCATTGCGTCCTACGTCGGACGACCACGGGCAATAGGGGGCGATCCGGCCTAAGTGCTGCGTTCGTTGAGGGCAGCAGCGCCCGCCATGCTCAACTCGCCGCCCCGAGTGCTGAACTAAATACGTGAATGAATTCGACGGCGTTTCGATTCGTCTGCCTCCAGCCGAGGCTGCACCGGCCTACCTCGCCTCGCTCCGGACGTTCTTCGAGTTCGACGTCGAGACTTTCGGCCCTAACTCCGTCGCGGTGCGGCCGGCGGAGGGGGCAGGCGTCGTGCGTCCCTACTTCAAAGCCCATCGGCTGTGCGACGGCACGACGA
>JBKOYL010000042.1:0-9918 GCA_046725395.1 Actinomycetota bacterium
GTTAATGAGGTCGCTGTCGAGGGTCGTGTCGACGGTGATCATGTCGCCGCAGCTCACGTGAGCAGCACTGGCCTCACCGCCGGTTAGAGCCAGGATCGCAGCGACCGTTGCCGCCAGGACTACCGTGGCCGGTAGCCGCGCGCCGCGACGGAAGTGGGGGCGGGAAGTCATGGCTCCCTTTGGGCGAACCTATTCCAGCCGCGCAGTCGAAGTCAAGTACGGCCGGGCGCCCTTGCCGTTCTCCTCCGATCGCCCACGCAGTGTCGCGCCGAGAGGGAGGCGCGTTGTACTCGGAAGTCTCGGTGGGCTGAGTGTTCTTTGAGGCGTCCCGTCGCTATCTAGACGACCGCCGCTATTCGTCCAAAGCAGCCATTCTTAATAGGTGCGGTTCTCTGGTCGACGTTCAAGTACTCGTCGGGCTGAGCGGGATTGACAGGCATCGGCTCGAGGGTGGAAGATGGCCCGGGCCAAAGCGAGGAGGAGCGATGAGCTGGGCGTTGAGCGGAACCTATTTCGAGAACTGCACCTGCGAGGGAGCCTGCCCCTGCACGGCATCGTCCTTTCAGTGGCCGGCCGACAAGGACTTCTGCGACGTCATGTTCGCCTTCCACGTCGACTCCGGCGAGATCGATGGAACCGGCGTCGAGGATCGCTCGGTCGTTCTCCTCGTGCACATCCCACAGGCGCAGGCGACGGACGGCAACTGGAAGCTCGGTCTCTACGTTGACGAGCGTGCGAGCGGGGAGCAGGCCGAGAAGCTCGGCGCCGTCTTCGGCGGCCAGCTCGGCGGCCCGGTGGCGGAGCTCGCTCCACTGGTCGGCGAGGTCGCTGGGGTAGAGCGGGCGCCGATCTCGTTCGTCGACGACGGGCTGAACCATCGGGTAACAGTCGGCAATGCGATCGACGCCGGGGTCGAGGACCTGACGCCGCCTGGATCCTCGGAGCCGACCAGGTTCGAGAACATCCACCACCTGGCGGGCCCATCGGTGACGGTGGCGCGTGCGACGAGCTCGCGGGTCAGCGGCTTTGGCATCGAGTTCGAGGGCAAGGCTGGCTCGTCCGCGCCGTTCGCCTGGAAGGGCTAGCACCTGGCCGCCTCGTCACCTCTGCATTGGGCGAAAGCAGTAGGCCGCCTCAAACCGCTGCTTTCCATGCAAAGCGGCGGTTTGAGACTTAGGCCTCGAGGAAGCGCAGCACCGCCAGCACCCTGCGGTGGTCCTCGCCGCTGGCCGTGAGGCCGAGCTTCCCGAAGATGCTGGTCACGTGCTTCTCGACCGCCCGCTCGGTGACCACGAGCTGCTCGGCGATCGCTGCGTTGGATCGACCCTCCGCCATCAGGCCCAGCACCTCGCGCTCGCGCGGGGTGAGTTCCTCGAGCGGGTCGTCCTCCCGCGATCGCCCCATCAACACTGAGACCACCTCGGGATCGAGTGCGGATCCGCCCGCGCCGACCCGCTCGACCGCGTCGGCGAACACCGTGACATCCGAGACACGGTCCTTAAGCAGGTAGCCGAGGCCTTCGGCGTTGTCCGCGAGAAGCTCTTGGGCGTAGGCCGGCTCGACGTAGGCGGACAACACGAGGACGCCCACCCCGGGAAGCTCGGAGCGGATCTCTTTGGCGGCCCGGAGTCCCTCGTCCGTCTGGGTCGGCGGCATCCGCACGTCGACGACCGCTAGGTCGGGCTTGTGGGCCCGGACCTTGCGCATCAGGTCGTCGGCGTCGCCGGCCTGGCCCACCACCTCGTGTCCGGCCTCCTGGAGCAGGCGGGCCACTCCCTCCCGGAGCAGGACCGAGTCCTCGGCGACGATCACCCGCATCAGCCGCCCACCCCGTTTCGCGCGCTGAGCGGGATGTCGGCCCGGACGACTGTCCCGCCACCGGACGGACCGTCGACCAGTAGCGTCCCGTCGAGCGCGGCCACCCGGTCGGCTAGGCCACGGAGCCCGGAGCCGGCTGGATCCGCGCCGCCCGAACCATCGTCTCGGACCTCGACCAGCAGGCGCCCGTCGTCCCGCCTGATCCCGACCTCGGCCCGGTCGGCGCCGGAATGGCGGACCACGTTGGTGAGCGCCTCCGAGACGACGAAATACGCCGCCGCCTCGACGGGCTCCGGTAGTCGACCCTCGAGCGAGGCGTCGATCTGGACCGGGAGCGGCACCCGCTTGGCGAGCGACTCGACCGCCGCCTCGAGGCCGCGGTCGCTGAGCACGGCGGGGTGGATGCCACGAGCGAGCTCGCGCAGCTCCTCGGTCGCCCGAGCCAGTTCCACCGAGGCCTGGTCGAGCATCTCGGCCGCCGCCTCCGGGTCGTCGTCCAGCTTCTCGCGGGCGAGTCGCAGGTCGAGGGCCAGCCCGACCAGGCGCTGCTGCGCCCCGTCATGGAGGTCCCGCTCGAGCTTCCGCCGCGCGGCGTCGCCGGCCTGCACGATCCGCGCGCGGGACTCGCGGAGGTCGTCGAGCCTGGCCGCGAGCTCCGCGTCAAGGCGCACGTTCTCCTGGGCCAGCAGGTCCGCCTCCGAGAGCCGGGTCCGCAGCAGGCCGAGCAGGAAGGCGAAGGGAACCGTGGCGAGGACGAAGTTGGCCAGATACCAGACGGCATCGTCGTAGGTGCCCTCCTCCGGGCCGAGGTTGGTCACGAGGGCGGCGCCGAAGAGGAACATCGTCGCGCCGCCCGCCCACCAGACGGGCGCCTGACTCCGCCGCTCCACTTCGCCGGCGCTCCTGGCCCGGCGCGCCAGGTGGACGATGAGGACGATGACCACCGGGATGCTGACCGCGCTGAGCGTGGTGAAGATCCCATTGGTGAGATCGAGGTTGTCGGTGATCAGCAGCGGGTTTGACGAGGTGCACCCGGTGCAGTCGGGGTCCGATGGCGGGTTGTAGAAGAGGACCGGAAGCGCCGCCACCAACCCGCCGGCGAGGTAGGCGTATCCGATCAGGAAGCGGTCGATCCGCTCGCGAGCCCGGCCGCCGGGAAAGACGATCAGCAGGTGGATCAGGAAGGCGATTGGCAGGCTGTTGCAGGCGAAGCCGACCGCCGCCGCGAGCGGAATGACCGAGACCTTGAGTTCCGACAGGAACCAGGTGAACCCCACGCAGACCATGAGGACTCCGACGAGGTTGCTCGCCCGGCGGTCCCAGGCGTAGAGGCCCGTACCGAGGAAAGACCAGCCGATCAGGAGGGTGAGGATGGCCTCGAGCAGCGGAACGGTCGCGGCCTCGCTCCGCGCTACGACGACGAACGTGAAGATCCCGACGACGATCCCGGCCACCCCGAGTGGAAGTAGGGCGCGGCGCAGTGGAGTCATGCCGGTGAAGGTCAAGCGAGAAGCTCCCGGATCGCGGTCGCGCTGAGCTCGTCCTTGCTCAGGAATCCCCGGGCGCCAGACCCGCTGAGCCCATAACCAAGTTCGTCCGCGCTTCGGCTCGAGCAGAGGACAATCGCGGGCGCGTCGCCGTTCGCGGTTATCTCGGCGGCGAGTGCGACGCCGTCGCCGTCCGGGAGCTGAACATCGAGCAGGACGGCGTCGGGGGACAGCTCTCGCACCGCCCGACGCGCTGACGCGGCGTCGTCCGCCTCGCCGATCACCTCGAATCCGCCCGCCTCGAGCATCCGACGCGCGCTCGCCCGGAACCCGGCGTGGTCGTCGACGATCAGGATTCGCCTGCCCACGGGATGGATTGTTCCGCCTCACGCGACGCATTCCCATACGGATAACCGCACCCTTCGAGGCGGACGACCGCACCAGCAGACGCAGGGCTGCCGTATTGGATCGGGAGCGCCTCGGAGCGATTCTGGCCGCGCATGGCAATCCGAGACGAAGAGGAGCGAATCATGCGTAGGAGCGGAATCGCAGCACGAGTCGGCCACTGGAGCGCTACCCACCGCAAGCGGGCGATCCTGATCTGGATCGGCTTTGTGATCGTCGCGCTCATCGGCGGCGCCGCCGTCGGCCAGCGCAGTCTGACCGACGCCGAGTCCAACGTCGGCGAATCCAAGGCGGCCGAGATGACGCTCGACGAGAAGGGGCCGAAGGATCCGGCCACGGAGAGCGTGCTGGTCGAGAGCGGCACGGCAACGGTCGGGAGCGCGCAGTTCGATCGAGCGCTCGCCAGCGTTCGTCACGAGCTCCGCTCCACAGGTCAGTTCGCCGCGGTCGAGGCTCCGCAGGCTTCGAGCGACGGCCACGCGGCCGTGATCGACGCCGACCTGAAGGGTGATCCGGAGAAAGCCGACGAAACCGCGGCCAAGACGTTCGCGGCCGTCGATCAGTCCAGGCAGGCGAACCCCGGATTCCAGATCGGCGTCGCCGGCGACGGAACGGCCGAGAAGCAGCTGTCCGACTCGATCACCGAGGACTTCACCAAGGCGGAGACCCTCTCGGTCCCGATCACCCTGATCATCCTGGTGGTCGCGTTCGGTGCGCTGGTCGCGGCCGGACTCCCGGTGGTCCTCGCGATCTCCGCGGTAATGGCGACGATCGGGCTGGTCTCGATCCCGAGCCAGGTCTTCCCGGTCGATGACGCGATCGGCTCGGTGATCCTGCTGATCGGGATGGCGGTCGGCGTCGACTACTCGCTCTTCTACCTGCGACGTGAGCGTGAGGAGCGAGCGCGTGGGCGCGCGCCGCGTGAGGCGCTCGACGTGGCCGCGGCGACCTCGGGCCGGGCGGTGCTGGTCTCGGGCCTGACCGTGATCGCGGCCATGTCCGGGATGTTCCTGAGCGGCAACAGCGTCTTCGTCTCCTTCGGGATCGGGACCCTGCTGGTGGTCGCCGTGGCCATGCTGGGGTCGTTGACCGTCCTGCCGGCGATGATGTCCCTGCTCGGCGACCGAATCGAGAGGGGAAGGATCCCGTTCCTCTCACGGCGCAGCCCGGCCGCCGGTGAGTCGCGTGCCTGGAGCGCGATTGTGCGCGCGGTGATGCGCCGTCCCGCAGTCGCCATCCTGGTGACCGGCGGCGCGTTGGCGGCGCTGGCGCTCCCCGCGTTCGGGATGACCGTGAAGAGCACCGGGGTGAACGACTTCCCCCAGGATCTCTCGACCATCCAGACCTACCAGCGGATCCAGGATCTGTATCCGTCCGAGCATCCGCCGGCGCTGCTGGTGGTGCAGGCGGACGACGTCCGCTCCCCGCAGGTCCAGGGCGCGATCGACGAGCTCGTCAGCAAGGCGCGAGCGGATGGCGTCGCTGTCGGCGGGCCGGACATCCGGGTAAACGGCCAAGGCACGGTCGCCTCGGTGTCGCTGCCCCTCGCGGGCAACGGCGACAACGACCGCTCGAAGAGCGCGGTGGCCGAGCTCCGCGATCACCTGATCCCTGAGGCCTTCGCGGGCACCGGGGCGCACGTCGACGTCTCCGGCGACACGGCATCGAACGTCGACTGGCAGGACTCATTGTCGGCTCACCTGCCGCTCGTCTTCGGGTTCGTCCTGACGCTGGCGTTCCTGCTGCTGCTGACGACGTTCAGGTCGGTGGTGGTGCCGATCACCTCGATCGCGCTCAACCTGCTGTCGGTTGGGGCGGCCTACGGCCTGCTGGTCCTGGTCTTCCAGGACGGGCTGGGCCAGGGCCTGCTCGGCGTGGACAGCAGCGGCGTGACGAGCTGGCTGCCCCTGTTCCTGTTCGTGGTCCTGTTCGGCCTCTCGATGGACTACCAGGTGTTCATCCTCAGCCGGATCAAGGAGCTGGTGGACCGCGGAATGCCCACGGATCAGGCGATCGAGCGCGGCATCAGCTCGACGGCCGGCACGGTGACGAGCGCGGCGATCGTGATGGTCGCGGTGTTCGCGATCTTCGCCACCCTCAGCTTCATCGACTTCAAGCAGATGGGAGTCGGGCTGGCGGCTGCGATCCTGATCGACGCGACCCTGGTCAGGGGCGTCCTGCTCCCGGCGACGATGAAGCTGCTCGGCGAGCGGAACTGGTACCTGCCCGACTGGCTCGAGTGGCTGCCGAGGCGCCGTCTCGCGGATCACTCCACGGCCGGGACTCCGCAGCCGGAGCCGGCGAGGGCATAGACCGATCAACCCGGAGTTGTCGCGGGCCCGGCGTGAGCCGGGCCCGCGTCGCTTCGGTTGACAGGCGGCGACCTCCGGACGAGACTCCGGCCTTCCACCGAGAAGGAGAGGTCATGGCCTGGAACCTGAACGGGAGCTACGTCGAGACGTGTTCGTGCGACCTCATGTGTCCGTGCAACATGTCGATGGACCACGGCGCCACCTACGACTTCTGCCGCGTCACCCTCGTTTTCATCATCAAGGAATGCGAGATCGAGGGCACCGATGTCGGTGGTCTCAGCGTTGCCGCAATCGTGGACAGCCCGAAGGTCATGACCGAGGGCAACTGGCGGCTCGGCATGTTCGTCGACGACCGCGCGAGCGATGAGCAAATGGAGAAGCTCACCGCCGTCTTCGGCGGACATAAGGGCGGGCCGATGGAAGCGGCAGCTGCCCTCGTTGGCGAGATGCTTGGGGTCGAGCGGGCACCGATCGAAGTGGTTGAGGACGGTCTCAGCCACAGCGTCAAGATCGGGGATGCGATCGATTTCGAGATCGAGGACATCGTCCCCTTCGGAGTCGAAACGGGGCAACCGGTCCGGCTTGTCGGCGTGTTTCACCCGGCCTCGTCGGAGTTCGACGCGGCCGAGGCCAAGCGCTCGCGGATCAACGCCTTCGGCATCGAGTACGAAGGCAAGACCGGCATCTCGACCTCCGAGTTTTCCTGGGCCGCCTAGCCGGCGCCGGCCGTCGCCTACGATCCAACGAGCCTGTCGTTCGTGTGAAGGGGGCTCAGGATGAGGATCGGAATCGTTGGTGCCGGACGCATCGGTGGCAACTGCGCCAGGCAATTCGCCAAGGGCGGGCACGAGGTGAAGCTGAGCGGGCGCAACCCGGAAAAGCTCGAACCGCTCGCGAACGAGATCGGCGATGCCGCGAGCGTCGGCACTCCGGCGGAGGCGGCCGAATTCGGCGAGGTGGTGGTCTTTGCGGTGCCCTGGGATGGATTCGACGACGCCGTGGCGTCGGCTGGCTCCCTGGACGGCAAGATCCTGATCGACACAACCAACCAGTACGGCAGCTCCGAGATGCCGGCGGAGGGTGAGACAGCCGCCAGCTTCCATGCGGTCCGCGTCGGCGGCGCGCGCTACACGAAGAGCTTCAACACGCTCACCTCGGCCTTCCAGGCGGAGGTGGCGTTCCGGCTTGAGCCCGAGCGCATCGTCCAGTGGGTCTGCGGCGATGACGAGGGGGCGAAGAACGTGGTGATGGGCCTGATCGCCGACGCCGGCTACGCGCCCGTCGACCTCGGGTCGAACGCGGACGCCGCAGTGATGGAGGCTCCCCGCAGGCCCGGCGCCGTCTATGGCGAGGAGTACCGGCTCCCGGAGGCCGAGAAGGTCGTCGAGGCGGTTCGGGCGGGCGAGGAGATTCCGCCGACACCCACGTACTCGTGAGCACCGCGACGATCGCCCGCGACCACTGCTTGGCGCCGGAGCGCGTCGACGCGCCGGTCGAGGGAGGCCGCTACCGGCGCCTCTTCCAGGAACTGCCGCCGCTCGAGGCGGACGAGAGGGCGCTGCATGCCCTGGGGCAGCCGGGCGGTCCGGCCGACCTCGGCGCCGACGGCGAGGGGGCGGACGCGGCGATCGAAGCCGGCTGGCCCTTCTTCGGGCAGTTCATCGCGCACGACATTACGGCCGATCGATCGCCGCTGGGACACCGGGCGGATCCCGAGCAGATCCGCAACTTCCGCACGCCGCGCGCGAACCTCGAGGGCGTCTACGGCGCCGGCCCGGTCGGCTCGCCCTACCTCTACGACAACGCCGATCCGGCCAAGCTCCTGCTCGGCCCCAACGGCGCCGACGTCCCGCGCAACCAGCAGGGGATCGCGCTGGTCGGCGATCCGCGCAACGACGTCCACCTGTTCATGAACCAGATGCAGGTCGGTTTCATCGGCCTGCACAACCGCCTCGTCGACCGGCTGCGCGAGGACGCAGTCGCCGAAGCGGACCTGTTCGAGGAGGCACGCCGCGCGGCCACCTGGCACTACCAGTGGGTCATCCTGCGCGAGTTCCTTCCGACCTTGATCGGCGCGGAGCTGACCGATCGGCTGCTCGACTTCGGCGCCGACCTCTACCGCCCCGGGGATGACCCCTACATCCCGTTCGAGTTCGCCGACGCCGCTTACCGCTACGGCCACAGCCAGATCCGCCAGCGCTACCAGGTGAACGACTCGCTCGGGCCCGTCCCGGTCTTCCCTGACCTGATCGGCTTCTGCGAGGTTCCGCCGCAGCGCCAGGTGGACTGGTCGCTCCTCTTCGACGTCCCAGGCCGGTCGCCGGCGCAGAGGGCGAAGCGGATCGACGGCCGGCTGCCCGAGTCGCTCATCGAGCTGCCGCAGGCGGTCAGCGGCGTCGATCAGACCGACGCCTACGCCTCACTCGCCAACCGCGACCTGCAGCGCGGACAGGCCATCGGCCTGCCTTCCGGGGAGGCTGTAGCGCGCGCCCTGGGTCTCGAGCCGCTCACCTCCGAGCAGGTCGAGCTGACCCAGCACGGCTGGAGTGACGAGACGCCGCTCTGGATCTACGTCCTGCGGGAGGCCGACGCGCTGCACGACGGCGATCGGCTCGGCCTGGTCGGCGGGCGGATCGTGGGGGAGGTCCTGGTGGGGATCATCGACGCAGATCCCGAGTCGTTCCGATCCGTCGATCGCAAGTGGAGGCCGACCCTGCCATCGCACGACCGGGAGCGGTTCGGGATCGCGGACATCCTCGTCCCGCGGCCGGAGTAGCTCGCCTACTTCACCAGCTGGACGATGAAGTAGATGATCACGATCAGGTTGACGAGCCAGCCATGGGTCGTCAGCCACTCCCGGATGCTCGGCATGGCCTCCCTCGCACGGTGTCCGAGCAGGGTGTAGGCGAGGAACGGCAGCGCCATGAACAAAGTGGTGATTGCCACGAGAGGCCAGGCCTGGAGGGCGTTGTCGTGGTGGTCGTGTAGGAACTGGACCGTCGAGATCACCGCGATGATGTCGGTAGGCATCAGCAGGATCAGCAGGAAGCCCAGGCTCAGGGCGCGCTTCGGCTCCGCCTCCTGGAGCGCGCTCATCCACTTCGGCACCTCCGCCGTCCCGCGCCCGCGCCAGACGTGGATCGCGCCGAGAGCGAGTATGCCGGCGACCACGTAGTCCACGGTCGTGGGGCCGCCGTCCTCCGGCGGGTTGATTCCCAGGGCCTTGACCAGCCCGTACCAGATCGCCACCGACAACCAGGCAGCCGCCACAACCCCGACAAGCATCGCGAGCGAGTTCTTGACCGGCTCCCTACTGGTCACCAGGAAGATCGCGGTCAGGATCTGCGGCCCCATCACCATGATGAGGCCCAGCGGAACGATCTGGAGCTGAGTCGAGTCCAAGTCGGGGCGGTGTCGCGTGGGGGAGGGCTGCCGCGCGCGGTGATCCTATGCGGTAATACGCTTTCTCCCATGAGCACCGGACAGCACGCCGACCAGCTCGCCGCTCAGGCCGCCGATGCGGTGCGGCGCGTGCTCACCGAGGCGGAGGAGAAGGCCGCCGAGATCATCCGCGACGCGGAGGGGAATGCGGCGAGCATCCGCGATCAGGCCGAGGCCGAGGCCGTCCGGATCCGGGAGCGAGCCGAGTCCGATGCGCGGAGCCAGATCGAGGCGGCCAAGCGGGCACTCGACGAGCTTGGGGGCACCCTGGCGGCTGCAGCTTCGGCCGCGGTGCCCAAGGCGGAGACCGAACCGCAGGAGACCGAGACCGAGCCGGAGCCGGAGACCTCTCCGGAGCCGCCCGGCGCTCCGGAGGCACCGACCTCGCCGCCTGCGGAGGAGACGTCGTCCGCCGAGCGTGGCTCGGTCGCGGCGAACGGCGACGCCGCGGAGCG
>JBKOYL010000038.1:0-6016 GCA_046725395.1 Actinomycetota bacterium
CGATCCGGTAGCCGGCGGAGATGATCACGTCATCGGCGCGGCCGGAGTACCAGAAGTAACCGTCCTCATCGCGCTCGGCCGCGTCCCTGGTGTGGAACCACTCACCGCCGAAGGTCTCCTCGGCCGCCTCCGGGTTGTTCCAGTAGCCGAGCGGATAGTGCGGGTTGGACCGGGCCCTGAGGCAGATCTCGCCGCGCTCGCCCGTGCCGACCGGGTTCTCGTCCTCATCGAGGATCTGCACGTCCCAGCCCGGCAGCGGCTTGCCCATCGAGCCCTCCCGGACCTCCATGAAGGGGAAGTTCCCGCAGAGCGGATAGGACTCGCTGAGACCGTAGTAGTCGAGGACGGTGACGCCGTACTGCTTGCGGAACCAGCGGATCGCCTCGGGATTGAGGGGCTCGCCCGCGGAACACACCCGCCGGAACTTCTGCGGGTAGCGCTCGCCCGCGTCCTCGATCGACATCATCGAGCGCATCGCGGTCGGGGTGGTGAAGACATTGCTGACCCCCTGCTTGGAGAGCACCCGGAGCTGCTCATGCGGGTCGAAGCCTCCCTCACGCCGATAGACGAACTGAACCGCGCCATAGCGCCACGGCCCGATCAGGGGGCAGATGCCGGCCGCCCAGGCCCACTCCCCCATCCCGTGGAACAGCTCGCCCTCCTGCACCTCATGGCTGTAGACGAACTCCTCGTGGGCGAGGATGTAGCGGTGGGCATGGAGGATTCCCTTGGCCAGGCCAGTGGTGCCGGACGTGTAGTAGATCTGGGCGGGGTCGTCGGCCGAGGTGTCGACAGTCTCAAAGCGGTCCTCCTGCTCGCCGAGAAGCTCGGGTGTCAGGACAATCGGCGCGTATGCCCGGCGCGGCCGCTTGGCGGACATAACCCGTGCTTCTGAGACCCCGGGTCCAGGCCGCCTTCCTCGCCTGCGCGCTCGCCTGCGGAGCGCTCGCGTCATCCGCCCCCGCTGCGGCCAAACCGCGGGCCTACCCCTGGCACCAGCGGGTCCGCGACGCAACCCGCTTTGTGCAGAGCCGCAGCGGCAGCGCCTCATTCGCGGTGATCGACGAGCGGGGTCGGATTCACGGATTCCGGCGGGACGTCCAGTACTCCTCGGCCAGCCTGGTCAAGGCGATGCTCCTCGTCGCCTACCTGGATCGCCGGGAGGTCCGCCGGCGACCGCTGCGCCCTGCCGAGAGGCGGCTGCTCGGCCCGATGATCCGGCTCTCCGACAACGACGCGGCGAGTGCCGTCTACGAGCGGGTCGGCGCCGAGGGCCTCATGCGGGTCGCCCGGCGCGCCGGCATGAGGAGCTTCATCCCCAATCCGGTCTGGGGCGGCTGCCAGGTGACGGCCCGAGACCAGGCGCGCCTCTTCCTGCGCATCCGCACCCTCCTGCCGGAGCGCCACCGCAAGTACGGACTGGGCCTGCTGCGGCGGATCGTCTCCTACGAGCGCTGGGGAATCCCTCCGGCCAGGCCACCGCGGTGGGCGGTCTACTTCAAGGGCGGCTGGTTCCGGGACGACGATGGCTGGCGCGTTCACCAGGCCGCCCTGCTTCAGCAGGGCGGCCGCCGCCTCTCGATCGCCGTGCTCACGCGGGGCAGCCCGAGCCTCGAGTACGGAGCCGCGACCATCACCGGAGTGACGTCGCGGCTCCTTCATGGCTATCGCTAGAGCATTACTCGTCGGCGACCGCTACGGGCCCGAATCGATACGACCCGACCTCGGCGACCTCGGTGACCACGGGCGGCTCATCGCAGCGGTCGGTGATCTCCCTCTGGAACTCCTTGAACGAATCGAGCCGTGTCAGCGGGCTCTGCGCACCTTCGGACTCGGCGAGGTGAACGAAGCTCACCCCGTCCTCGAGCCGGAACGTCGCGTAGCGCAGACCCTCCGGCTCGACCTGGTGGAGCTCCTCGTACACGGCGCGGACGAGCTCCTCGTTCCTCTCGGCCTGGCCGGGCTTGACTCTGTAGCGAACCATCACTCGTCTCATCGTCGTCTCCTTCAGTTGGCCTCGGCCGGGAGGGCCGGGGCGGCGGTGATCAGATCAGCCGGCTGGTTGTGGCTGGGCAGGAGGCTGCCGGCAACCGCCCCGATCAATGCCAGGGCCGCGGCGACGCCGACCGCGGGTCCGAACCCGTCGACGAACGCCTCCGGCGACGCATAGCTGCCCGCCCCGGCGAAGACGGCGACCGCGAGGGCGATCCCGAATACACCGCCGAGCTCGCGCATCACGCTGTTGGTGCCGGCCGCCTTCCCGACGGCGTCCTGCGACACGGACCCGAGTACGGAGTTCTGTGCCGACGGGAGCGCCATCGAGATGCCGACGCCGGCGACGACCATCGGAACGACGAGCTGCGAGTAGGCCATGCCCGGGGAGGCGATCAGCGCGATCCAGATCGTCCCGGCCGCCTGGATCAGCAGCCCGGCGACCATCAGCGGGCGCTCGCCTATCCGGTCCGTCAGCGCTCCGGCGATCGGTCCGACCAGCAGAAAGGTCCCGGTCCAGGGGATCAGCCGAAGCCCGGCGCCGAGGGGGTCATAGCCCATGCCCGTCTGCAGCAGCTGGGAGAAGAAGTACACCTCTGCGAAAAGCGAGGCGAGCACGAAGAAGATCGCCGTGTTGCCCGCGGCGAACGCCCTCGAGCGGAAGAAGCTGATCGGGATCATCGGCTCCGCGGCTCGCCGCTCCCAGGCGACGAAGGAGGCCAGGAGAAGGGCGCCGGCGGCCAGCGTCGCAACCACCTCGATGCTTCCCCATCCCACCGAGTTGCCGCGCACGAGCCCCCAGACGATCCCGAAGGCACCCGCCGAGACCAGCCCGAGACCTGGGAAGTCGAGGGCCGTGTCCGGTCCGAAGCTCTCCCGGAGACGGATCAGCACGAGCGGGGCGGCCAGCAAACCGATCGGGACGTTGAGCCAGAAGATCCAGGTCCAGTCGAGCCCGTTCACCACGGCGCCGCCGACGAGCGGCCCGCTCGCGACGGCGAGGCCGGTGACTGCGCTGAAGAGGCCAATCGCCATCCCACGCCGCTCGGGCGGAAACGCGGCGCTGAGCAGCGCCAGACCGAGCGACAAGATGAACGCAGCCCCGACGCCCTGGAAAGCGCGCGCGACGATCAGCAAGCCGACGCTCGGCGACAGCGCGGACGCCGCGGAGGCCACCGCGAACCCGGCGAGGCCGAGCGCGTACAGCCGCCGGCGCCCGAAGCGATCGCCGAGCGCGGCGGCCGTGATCAGCATCACGGCGAAGCTCAGGTTGTAGGCGTTGACGGTCCACTCGAGCTGGGACACCGAGGCGCCCAGGTCGAGGCGGATGGTTGGGAGGGCGGTCGAGACGACGAGCGTGTCGAGCGCGGCCATGAAGGAGCCGATGGCCGTCAGGACCACGACCCACCCCACCGCTCTCTTCGTATCGGATGTCTGCGGACTCATCGGATCTCCTTTCGGTGTGGGCGTTTTGACGCCCTTTGCACCTAGAGATCCGCCGAGCCCTCCGAATCCATCGCCGCGGGCAATCCGAAGCTGGAGAAGAAGTTTGAGTCGCGGAAGGCTGTGACCCCACTGAGCAGGCCGTCCTCGGCGACGGTCAGCACGATCACCCCCTCCGCCGTCAGCGGGCGTGCGCCATCGGTCCAGTAGCCGGCCAGCGCGAGCTGCCCGTTCGACCGCGTCGGCACCAGCTTCCAGCGCCGATCGGGCCGCAGCGGGCCCCGGGGCAGGAACTCGGCCACGGCGTCGCGCCCGCGGAACCAGGCGGCCCAGGGCGGCATCGCAAGCACCGCGTCCTCAGTCAGCATCGAGCGAATCGCGTCGACATCGTGGCTCTCCCACGCATCGACGAAGCGGCCGACGACCTCCCGCACCCGATCGTCGCCGAGCTCCCGCAGCGTCTGCTGCTGGCTCCGCTCCGGAACCCTCTCCTCCGTCGCCTTGCGGGCGCGCTGGAGCGCGCTGTAGATCGAGGCAGGGGTCGCGTCCAGAGCCTCGGCGACCTCGCCGGGCGCGAACCCGAGGACGTCGCTCATGATCAGCGCGGCACGCTGAAGCGGTGGCAGGTGCTGGAGGGCGGCGGTGAAGGCGAGCTCGACGCCCTCGCGCTGCTCGTAGCGGGCCTCGGGCGACATTGGCCCGCCCTCCACCTCCAGCCGCTCGTCGGGATAGGGCTCGATCCAGGTCGATTCCACCAGCGGCGTGCCGAGGGCGTCGTGCGGGTCGGCGGGCGGGCCGTGGTCGATCGGCAGGACGCGCTTCGGCCGTCGCTCGATCAGCCTCAGCGAGCTATTCGTCGCGATGGTGTAGAGCCAGGAGCGCAGCGAACTGCGGCCCTCGAAGCGGGCGATCCCGCGCCAGGCGCGCAACAGGGTCTCCTGCATCGCGTCCTCGGCGTCGTGAAGCGAGCCGAGCATCCGGTAGGAGTGCGCCAGGAGCTCGCCGCGATAGGGCTCGATCAGGCGCTCGAAGGCGCCCTCGTCGCCGCGCTGTGCAGCCGCGAGCAGCTCCTGCTCTCGTGGGTTGTCGGATCCCGAGCTCATGCCTCACCCATTAGACCCGGCGAGGTCCCCCGATCAATCGCTCGGACGATGGATTCCGCGCATCACCCGGATCTGAATGTTCGAGATGCCACCCACATCCCCACGACCCCTCGCACACCTGGAGCTGCACACGCCGGATCTGGCCCGCGCGAGATCCTTCTACTCGAGGCTGCTCGGCTGGCGTCCCGAGCTGATCGAGGCCGCGGAGCGCTCCTATCTTGCGCTCGACCTCGGCGACGGGCCGAGCGGCGGGATCGTCGAGTGCGGCACCGACCGGGCACTGTGGCTCCCCTACGTATCCGTCCCCGAGGTCGACTCGGCCGCCGAGCAAGCGGAGCGGCTGGGCGGATCCGTCCTGCTCGAGCCGCGTGAGGGCCCGGCCGGGTGGCGCAGCGTGGTTCGCGCGCCGGACGGCGGCGAGATCGCCTTCTGGCAGTCGAAGGGCTGGAGCGCGAATAGCAGCCTCGAGGACTACGAGGCGTCCTCGGCGAAGCGGTAGCCAACCCGCCGCACGGTGAGCACCAGCTCGGGGTTCTGCGGGTCGCGCTCGACCTTTTGACGGAGGTTCGAGATGTGGACGTCGCAGGCCCGGACGTCGCCCCGGAACTCCGTCTGCCAGAGCTCCTCCATGATCTCCTTGCGCGAGAAGACCTGGCCGGGGCTCCCGGCCAGCAGCCGCAGGACCTGGAACTCCGAGCGGGTCAGGTTGATGGGCTCGCCGCGGATGGTGACCAGGTGCCGCGCGAGGTCGATGGAGACGGGCCCCGCCTCGATCGATGTGCCCTCCCTGCCGTTTGTGCGGTCGAGCTCGCGGCGCCGGAGCTGCGCGCGGACCCGGCCGAGCAGCTCGCGGACCGAGAACGGCTTCGTCACGTAGTCGTCGGCGCCGACCTCCAGCCCGACGACCTTGTCGACCTCGGCGTCCTTCGCGGTCAGCAGGATGATCGGGACGGGGCTGTGGGCGCGGACCTCGCGGCAGACGTCAAGGCCGCTCTTGCCGGGCATCATGATGTCGAGGATCAGCAGATCGAAGGAGTCCTCGGAGATCTGCCCCTCGGCCTCCTCGCCGTTGGCCGCCAGGGTGACGTCGAAGCCCTCCTGCTGGAGGGCGTAACCGACCGACTCCCGGACCGAGAGCTCGTCGTCGACCACGAGGATGCGGCTGGCCGCCGCGGGCGCCGGGCTCATGCCACCGGCGTCGGGGTCGGCTTGGCGGCTTGCAGGCGAACCGAGAAGATGCTGCCCTTGCCGGGCTCCGAGCGCAGCCCGATCTCCCCGCCCATCACGTCGACCATCCGCTTGGCGATCGAGAGACCGAGCCCGAACCCCTCCCCCTCGAGCGTTCCGGACCCCCGGTAGAAGCGCTCGAAGACGCGATCCTGCTCCTCGGCGGGTATGCCCTTCCCGGTGTCCTCGACCTCGATCGTCACGGTCTTCTGGTCCCCGCGAGACGCGCGAAGGGTAACCGCGCCGGGGGC
>JBKOYL010000051.1:0-21078 GCA_046725395.1 Actinomycetota bacterium
TCTTCGACGAGGCCGAGGAGGCCAAGCAGGCAGGGGAGGAGCGGGTGATCCTCTTCAACCTCTCGGGCCACGGTCACTTCGACATGTCCGCCTACGCCGCCTACTTCGCCGGCGAGCTGGAGGACCTGGACATGCCGGAGCAGGAGCTCGCCGCGGCGCTCGAGCGCCTCCCCGAGGCGCCGGCACTCACCTGAGCGCCGGTCGCGCTCGTGGCGTCTAGGCCTCGGCTTTCTCGGTCTCGGCGGGCTTGCCGTTCGACATCTCGTAGGCCTCCGCCAGCTCCGGGTCCTTCTTGGCCAGCATCTCCGCGAGGTTGACCATCACCTTGCACTGCTTCCAGGTGGCGTCGTCCTGCATCTTGCCGTCGATCATGTGGACGCCGGCGCCGTCCGGAATCGCCTCGATCACCTTCTTGGCGAACTTGACCTCCTCCGGTGGCGGCGAGAAGACCTTCTTCGCGATCTCGATCTGGACCGGGTGCAGCGACCAGGCACCGACGCAGCCGAGGAGGAAGGCAGCGCGGAACTGGGCCTCGCAGCCCTGCGTGTCCTTGATGTCGCCGTAGGGGCCGTAGAAGGGCAGGATGCCGACGGAGGTGCAGGCATCGACCATGCGGGCGATCGAGTAGTGCCAGGGGTCCTGCTGCGCGGTCGCCCGCGGCGCGTCGGGGTTGTCGGGATCCGGGTCCTCGATCACCCGGTAGGCGGGGTGGCCGCCGCCGACGCGGGTCGTCTTCATCCGACGGAACGCGGCGAGGTCGGCCGGCCCGAAGCTCATCCCCTGCATCCGCGGGCTGGCGGTGGCGATCTCCTCGAGGTTGACCACGCCGAGTGAGGTCTCGAGGATCGCGTGGATCAGCAGCGGCCGCTCGACCTTGGCCTTGGCCTCGAGCTGAGCCAGCAGCCGGTCGACGTAGTGGATGTCCCACGGCCCCTGGACCTTGGGAACCATGATCACCTCGAGCTTGTGGCCGATCTCGGTGACCAGCTGCGTCAGGTCATCGAGACACCACGGGCTCTCCAGTTCGTTCACGCGAGTCCAGAGCTGCGTGTCGCCGAAGTCGACTTGATTGGCGACCTCGATCAGCCCCTCGCGGGCGGGGACCTTCTTGTCGATCGGGATGGCGTCCTCGAGGTTGCCGAGCAGGATGTCGGCCTGCTTGGCCATGTCGGGGACCTTGGCGCGCATCTTCTCGTTCGATGCGTCGAAGAAGTGGATCATCCGCGAGGGCTTGAAGGGGATCTCGCGGGGCGGCTCGGGCGCGCCGATCGCCAGGGGCCGGAAGAAGTCTCGTGGGTTTCTCATGAGGGGAACGCTACCTGCCCGCACCTGGCTAGGGTCCCCTCATGGTTCAGATCCGCGAAGCGCTTCCGGCCGAGGTCGAGCGGATCCTCGGCATGTACGAATGGCTCTTCGCGCCGCCCGGATCGGTGCCTCCGCGCTGGGATCCGGGGCGGGCGGGGGAGGCGATCGCGGGGGCGATCGAGGATCCGGAGGCGGCCGTGCTGATCGCCGAACATCGAGGCGAGCTGCTCGGGCTGTGCACCGCCTATCTCGACATGAACTCGGTCCGCTTCGGCCCTCGCTGCTGGGTCGAGGACCTGGCGGTCAGCCCCGAGCATCGCTCGCAGGGGGTGGGGAAGGCCCTGCTCGATCGCGCCAAGGAGTGGGCGCGGGAGAGGGGCGCGACGCACCTGGAGCTCGACAGCGCCGATAGCCGCGAGGACGCCCACCGCTTCTACCAGCGGGAGCGGCCCAGCTGGACTTCCCGCTGCTTCGCCTGGGAGCTCTAGAGGCGCCGAACGTCCCGGAGTACCCGCCATGGCGCGCACTCCGGGACGCTCAAGCTGGATGGGCGCAGAGCCGCCATGTTACGATATATCGCGTCAACTCGTGATTGATCGAAAGGAAAACGGATGCATAGACAGAGGAGCCGCCACCCGGCCCGACGGGGGCGGCACGAGATGACCCGCGGCGGCTACGGCAGAGGACGCCACCGCGTCCGGCGCGGGGACGTTCGCAGCGCGATCCTGGCCCTGCTCGACGATCGGCCCATGCACGGCTACGAGATGATCACCGAACTCGAGGAGCGCACCGGCGGCCGCTGGCGCCCCAGCGCCGGCTCGATCTACCCGACGCTGCAGCTGCTCGAGGACGAGGGGCTGGTCAGCGCCGAGGAGGTCGACGGGCGCAAGGTGTATTCGCTCACTGAGGCGGGAAAGGACGCCGCGCCGGAGCGAACGGGCGAGGCGAGGCCGTGGGAGGAGGGTGATGAGGATTCGCCGCGCTTCGCGGTCCGTCAGGAGCTCTTCCGCACCGTCGGGGCAGCCAAGCAGGTCGCCCGCGGTGATGACGAGGCGCAGCTGACCAAGGCGGCGGAGATCCTCAAGGACGCCCGCCGCAAGCTGTACGGCATCCTCGCCGAGGAGTAGCTCGCCGCCAGAGGGGTGGTCGGGGTCCGGCCCGGGGCGTGATCGCTCATACCGGCAATAATCTCGAAGCAGGGGAGGGGCCCCAAACCACGACTTCAGAGGAGCCATGGCCGTAGCCACCGGGCAGCAGCAGAGCACCTACCAGGAGATGACCGACGAGCAGAAGGCCATCGTCGAGATGGTCCGGAGCTTCGTCGACAACGAGATCATTCCCAACGCCGAGGAGTTCGACCACGAGGACAAGTTCCCCGAGGCGATCGTCGAGCAGATGAAGGAGCTGGGCCTCTTCGGCGTGACGATCCCGGAGGGGTACGGGGGCATGGGCCTCGACCTGACCACCTACGCGATGATCGTCGAGGAGCTCTCGCGCGGCTGGATCTCGATCTCCGGCGTCGTCAACACGCACTTCATGGGCTCCTACCTGCTGATCAAGTACGGCACCGACGAGCAGAAGCAGCACTTCCTGCCGAAGATGGTGACCGGCGAGATCCGGGCCGCCTACTCGCTGTCGGAGCCGGAGGTCGGCTCCGACGTGCAGAGCATCAAGACGACCGCGACCAAGAGTGGCGACGCCTGGGAGATCAACGGCCAGAAGATGTGGGTCA
Source organism: Actinomycetota bacterium (assembly GCA_046725395.1). Taxonomy (GTDB): domain Bacteria; phylum Actinomycetota; class Thermoleophilia; order Solirubrobacterales; family 70-9; genus DASUPK01. The sequence continues at coordinate 3,038 of JBKOYL010000051.1, forward strand.
CCAACGGCCTGCTGTCCGGCGTCGTCTTCGTGCTCGTAAAGACCGACCCGAAGGCGGACCCGCCGTACAAGGGCATGACCTGCTTCATCTGCGAGAAGGAGCCGGGCGCGGATCAGGTGCCGGGGCTGACCATCCCCCCGAAGATCAAGAAGATGGGCTACAAGGGCGTCGAGTCGACCGAGCTCGTCTTTGACGGGTTCAAGGTCGGCGAGGACCGGATTCTCGGCGGTCCGGAGGGGATCGGCCAAGGCTTCCGGCAGGTGATGGACGCACTCGAGGTCGGCCGCGTCAACGTCGCAGCCCGAGGCGTCGGCCTCGCCCAGCGCGCGCTGGAGCTGGGGCTCCGCTACAGCCAAGAGCGCAAGGCCTTCGGCAAGCCGATCGCCCAGCACCAGGCGATCACGTTTAAGCTCGCCGAGATGGGCACCCGGGTCGAGGCGGCGAGGCTCCTGACGCTAAAGGCGGCGCGGATGAAGGACGCCGGACAGCGTTCAGACCTCGAGGCCGGGATGGCGAAGCTGTTCGCCTCGGAGGCGGCTCTGTCGAACGCCGAAGAGGCACTGCGCATCCACGGCGGCTACGGCTACTCCAAGGAGTACGAGATCGAGCGGGTCTACCGTGATGCCCCGCTGCTGGTGATCGGGGAGGGCACCTCCGAGATCCAGAAGAGGGTGATCGGCAAGAAGCTGCTGGAGCGCAACAAGATCTAGCCGCGCAGGGCCGCTTCCTAGACTGGGGAGGTGGCTTCGGAACGCGGGGTTGCACTGGTCAGCGGGGCGAGCCGCGGGATCGGCGCGGAGATCGCGCGGCAGCTCGCGGCCGACCACGGGTTCCTCGTCTTTGCGGGGGCTCGTGACCCGGACGATGTCGAGGAGGCGGAGAGGGTCGTGCCGCTCGAGCTCGACGTCACCAGGCAGGGCACCGTCGATTCAGCCCGGGAGCGGATCGGCACCGACCCGGGCCGCCTCGACGCGCTGGTCAACAACGCGGGCATCTATGGCGATCCGATCGGGGCAGCGAATTACGACCTCGACCGCGCGCACGAGGTCCTCGAGGTCAACACCTTCGGCCCCTGGCGGCTGATCGAGGCGTTCGTGCCACTGCTCCGCCGGAGCGACCGGCCGAGGGTCGTCAACGTCTCGAGCGGCGCGGGACAGCTCTCCGACATGAACGGCGGGCGGGCGGCCTACCGCGTCTCGAAGGCGGGGCTCAACGCCCTCACCCGGACGCTCGCCTCCGACGAGCGCTGGTTGAAGGTGAACACGATGTGCCCCGGCTGGGTCCGCACCGACATGGGCGGATCGGCCGCCCCGAGGTCGGTCGAAGAAGGCGCCGACACGGCGGTCTGGCTGGCGACTCTTCCCGAAGACGGCCCGACGGGAGGCTTCTTCCGCGACCGCAAGCCGATCCCGTGGTGACCGCCGGCTCACGTGCGGTGCTACGAATGGGTTCATGCCGAGCACCCAGGACTTGATCAAGACCGCCATCGAGCGCTTCCAGGCCGAGGTGCCCGCCCTGGCGCCGCTGAAGCTCGTCTTCGAGCTCGAGCTGCGGGGGCGGGGGGACGTGCAGATGTTCCGCGTGGAGCTGCCCGGCCCGAAGATCAGCAAGGCCGCCTCGACCGAGGACGCCAGGGTCACCGTCGAGATCCCCCGCTCCGACTTCAATCGCCTGGCGGAGAGCGGAACGGTTCGGGATTACGGCCAGGCCTACGACTCGGGCCGCCTCAAGGTGCGCGGCGACAGCAACATCCAGAAGCTGATCGCGCAGGTGATCCAGCGTCACGAAGAGCGGGGCCGGACCAAGAAGGTCCACTAGAGGGGTGAGGGGGAGGATCGATCCGGCCCGGCTGGCGAGGCTGAGGGCGGCCGGGCAACTGCTTCACCGCCCGGCTTCGGCCCAGGATCCCGCATCCATCGCCCGTGCGATCGCGGGGGCTCAGGCGCAGGACGTCCACGCCGGACCGCTCAGCTTCCGTTCGCGCAGCAGGAGCCTGACCGCCGCGGACATCACGCGCGCGCGGATCGACGAGCGCTCGCTGCTTCGCACCTGGGTGATGCGAATGACAATCCACATGATCCCCGCGGAGGACGCGGGCTGGTGGCTGCCACTGTTCGAGCCTCTGATCCAGACGTGGTCGGCCCGGCGGTTGGAGCAGCTGGGGCTCCCCGGCTCCAAGCGGGAGAAGGCTCTCTCGATCATCGCGCGAGCCCTCGCGGAAGAGGGACCCCTGACGCGCTCGGAGGCGCGGGAACGGGTCGAGCGGGGCGGCATCGAGCTCAATTCGCAGACCGGGATGCATATGGCGCTCTCCGCGGTGGTCTCCGGCATCGCCTGCCTCGGGCCGGACCGGGGCAAGACGACTTGCTTGGTCCGCCGGGAGGACTGGCTGGGGAAGGCGCCGCCGTTCGACCGCGACCGGGCCCTGGCGGAGCTCGCCCGCGTATACCTGGATGCGTTCGCCCCTGCGACCGACCGTGACTTCGCCTACTGGTCGGGGCTGCCGCTCCGTGACGTCCGGGCCGGCCTCGAGGCGATCTCCTCCGAGATCGAGGAGGTGCGAGTCGGGGATCAGCCGATGCTGGCGCTTCGCGGCGGGCTGCCGCGGCTGCCCGCCACCGGCCAGGTCCGCATGCTCGCCAACTTCGACACCTACCTGCTGGGCTGGAAGGACCGCGCCTTCTCGGTCGCCGACGAGCACGCCCTTCACGTCAAGGAGGGCGGGGGCGGATGGATTCGACCGGTGGTCGTCGAGGACGGGATCGTGATCGGCGGCTGGCGCTCGGCCCGAAGGGCTGGCCGGCTGGAGATCACGATCAACCTGCCGGAGCTCGAGCGGGAGCGGTTGGGCGCGAAGATCGAGGCTGAGCTCGCCGACATCAGCCGGTTCGAGGGGATGGAGATCGCGATCGCCGAGTAGGGCGGTGACGCGCTTGGCATCGCCGCCTGGGTACCATCCCGCGCCGATCCCGGGGAGGAGTCACCAACGACTCGAGGAGACCGACTCAACCGATGAGCGACGAGAACCACCAGTTGACCACCGACCAGGCCGAGCGAGAGGCGTCCGGCGCGCACGAGTACGGGCGCTACCTGGAGGAGTTCGAGGTCGGAGCCGTCTACAAGCACTGGCCGGCGAAGACGGTGACCGAGGCCGAGGATCACCTCTTCTGCCTGCTCACCATGAATCACCACCCGCTGCACATCAACGACGTCTACGCGTCGGAGTCGCAGCAGGGAAAAAACGTGGTGGCGGGCCCGTACGTCTACTCACTGATCTTCGGGATGACCGTCAACGACGTCTCCGGCAAGGCGATCGCGAACCTCGCCACCGAGGATCTCAAGCACCCGAACCCGGTCTTCCACGGCGACACGCTCTTCGTCGAATCCGAGGTCTTGGAGGTGCGTCCCTCGGAGTCCAAGCCCGACCGCGGCGTGGTGCGCGTGCATACTCGCGCCTACAACCAGGATGGGACACTGGTGGCCGAGTTCAAGCGGGCGGTGCTGGTGCCCCGGAAGGAACAGGGATAGGAGGAGAGATGGTCAACCTGAGGCGACTCGCCGATCGGGCGACGAAGATCGTGGAGAAGCGCGGCGGAACCGACGCCCTCAAGGAGGACGCCGAGGAGCTCAAGGACATCGCCACGGGCGAGGGCAGCCTGAAGGACAAGGCGAAGGCCGCCGCCGACGCGGTCAAGGACCCGGGCGCAGCGGGCGAGGAGGAGAAGAAGCAGGCATAAGCGGCGACCGCGCCGCCGCCGATCTAGTGCGCCTCGTCCGGGGCGTGCGCCGGCGGGCGTGACTCCTCCGCGAGGGAGGTGATCTCGAGCACGCCGCGGGAGGCCTCCTCGAGCACTTCGGTCGCCTCCTCCGCCGAGCGGGCGTAGAGCTCCACCAGCAGGTGGACGACGATCCGCTCCTCGTCGTGCTTGTGGAAGCGGACGTGGGTGAAGAACTCGCGCGTGCCCGCCTCCCCGAAGGCCCCGTAGGTGAGCGACTCGGCGGCTTCGGGGCCCGAGCAGGTCTCGACCTGGTCTTGGTCCACCGTGACCGTGCAGGAGGCCACCCAGGGGGTCCCCGCGACCATCCGCTCCCACCGGTCCTCGACGGGTACGACCTTGTCGTCCCGGATCGTCAGATGCGGCTGATCGTGGAGGCAGCGCAGGCACTGGACGACCGCCTCCTGGACCTCGTCGAGCCGATCCGACGGCTCCCCGGTCTCGGGATCGATCCGCAGGATCGCGTCGTAGTGCATCTGGACCTCGAGGTCCCGCGCCCAGCACCGGTAGCAGCGCAACCAGGCGGAGCGGTCTCCGTTGAGCTCGCTCATCGCTCCCTATTGAAGCGCCCCGGCGCACTGGGCGCCAGCCGGCGGGGTCGCATCAGTGGCTCAGGCCCGACTCGCCTCAGGCGGGCTGCGCCGCCCGGTGACGCTCGGCGACCAGGTCGGCGATCTCGCCCATGATCCGGTTGATCTGGAAGTCCTTGGGTGTATAGACGCCGTCGACTCCGGCCTCGCGCATGGCCGCGGCGTCAGCGGCCGGGATGATCCCGCCCACGACGACCGGGATGTCGGCCCCGTCGGCGCGGAGCAGTTCGACCACCCGGGGCACGAGCTCGCGGTGCGAGCCGGAGAGGATCGAGAGGCCGACGACGTCGACGTCCTCCTCGACAGCGGACTTGGCGATCTGGTCCGGCGTCAGGCGGATCCCCTGGTAGATCACCTCCATGCCCACGTCGCGGGCGCGTACCGCGATCTGCTCGGCGCCGTTGGAGTGGCCGTCCAGCCCGGGTTTGCCGACCAGGATGCGGATCGGGTGACCGATCTCCTCTGAGACCTCGGCCACGCGGTCGCGGGCTTGGCCGAGCAGGTCTCCGTTCACCGCCCCTCCGGCCGCGGCCTCCGAGACCCCGGTCGGAGCCCGGTAGTCGCCGAAGACGTCGCGCAGCACGCCCGCCCACTCGCCGGTGGTGGCGCCGGCCTTCGCGGCCTCGATCGTCGCGGGAAGGATGTTCGCCGCCTCGTCCCGGGCGGCCTCGGCGAGGTTCTCCAACGCCGCCTCCACCGCCGTCCGGTCACGCTCCGAGCGCCACTCCTCGAGGGCGGCGATCCGCTCGCGCTCGACCTGGGGATCGGGGGTGAGGATTCCGCCGTCCTCGCCGGTGGTGAGAGGGGAGTCCTCCGTCTCGGTGAACTGGTTCTGCCCGACGACGACGATCTCGCCGCTCTCGATCTTGGCGATGCGCTCGCGGTTCGACTCGACCAGCCGCGCCTTCATGTAGGGGACGGCCTCGACCGCCCCGCCGTGCTCGGCGACCTCCTTCATCTCGGCGTCGGCGCCGGAGGCAAGCTCGTCGACCAGCCCGTCCATCACCTTCGATCCCTCGAAGATGTCGGGGTACTCGAGGACGTCGGTCTCGTTGGCGAGGATCTGCTGGATGCGGAGGCTCCACTGCTGGTCCCAGGGGCGGGGGAGGCCGAGCGCCTCGTTCCAGGCGGGTAGCTGGATCGCCCGGGCACGTGCGCTGCGGCCGATGGTCACTGCGAGCGCCTCGAGCACGATCCGCGGCACGTTGTTCTCGGGCTGGGACTCGGTCAGGCCGAGCGAGTTGACTTGCACGCCGTAGCGGAGGCGCAGGTATTTCGGCTCGGTCACCCCATAGCGGTTGCGGCCGATCTCCTCCCAGAGCCGGCCCATCGCGCGGAGCTTGGCGTGCTCCTCGATGAAGCGGACGCCGGCGTTGACGAAGAACGAGATTCGCCCGAAGACCTTGGGGAAATCCTGATCGGCGACCTGTCCGCGCGACTTCACCTCGTCGAGGACGGCCATCGCCGTGGAGAGGGCGTAGGCGATCTCCTGCACCGGCGTCGCTCCGGCCTCCTGCAGGTGGTAGGAGCAGACGTTGATCGGGTTCCACTTCGGGATCTCGTTGACGGTGAAGGCGACGGTGTCGGCGATCAGCCGCATCGAGGGCCCGGGCGGGAAGGCGTAGGTACCGCGCGAGAGGTACTCCTTGATGATGTCGTTCTGGGTGGTGCCGGCGAGCGCGGAGCGCTCGACGCCGTTCTCCTCCGCGACGGTGGCGTAGAGGGCGAGCAGCCAGGCGGCCGTCGCATTGATCGTCATCGAGGTGTTCATCTCGCCGAGCGGGATGCCGTCGAGCAGGGTGTGCATGTCGCCCTTGTGCGCGATCGAGACGCCGACCTTGCCGACCTCGCCGCGGGCGAGCTCCGCATCGGGGTCGTAGCCCGTCTGGGTGGGCAGGTCGAAGGCGACCGACAGCCCGGTCTGGCCCTTGGCGAGGTTCTTCCGGTAGAGCTCGTTCGAGCGGCGGGCGTCGGAGTGGCCCGCGTACGTGCGCATCACCCACGGCCGATCCCGCTCGGGCAGGCGGTGCTCGCTCATGGCTCAATGGTAAGTGTCAGGTGGTCGGCGGGCACCGCGGAAGACCGCTCCGACCGGTTGTGGTGCGTGTTCTTGCAATCTCCGCACGCCCCGCGGCTACGCTCACGCCCGCATGCGAACCAAGCTCACAGCCCTGATCGTCGCCTGTCTGGCGGTGGCGGGCGGCACGACCGCGCAGGGGGCGCCGATCCCGGTCGCCACCTACACGTTCCAGTCCCGGGACGACGTGAGCGCCTTTCATCGGGTCAATGGGACGAGGTGCAAGCGGAAGTGGGCGGGGAATCAGGCGCTCGGTATCCGGGTCGGCGACGAGACGAACTCCTGTACCTTCCGGAGCTCGGTGCTCGCGGACTCGAGCACCGCCTACGCCGATCAGGGGATGGTGGCGAGCGCGAGCGTCGCCGGCGGCACCCCGAAGCTGCAGAAGAAGTCCTTCGCCGGCATCGTGGTTCGCCGCAGCGACACCGCCGGCTACGTCCTCCGCGTCCTGCCCAATGCGCAGAAGTGGCAGTACTTCCGCGACCCGAAGGGCGACGCGGGCCCGAAGCTCGAGGCGTCGGGCAGCGGCAAGTTCATCAAGGCCGGCGCGAAGCCGAACATCCTGTCGATCAGGGCGTTCGCTCGCGGGGGCACGAGCACCAGCGTCATTGCGTCGGTGAACGGGCGCGGCGTCGTCTCGGCGACGGACTCCGGCACGGATCAGCCGGACGGCCGCCAGACGGCTGTCACCACCGGCGCCAAGGGCTCAGGCGCGGGCACCGGCATCCAAGGGATCTTCGACAACGTGCTCGTCCAGGTCCCGAATCCGTTCGGCTAGGACCGAATCATAAAATCCGCTGCTTCCAGCCGGATCCTTTATCTTCGGCCGGGTGGCCACGACCACGGTTGAGCGCCCGAAGTCGGCCGGTCCCGAGGAGGGATTGGGCGGTAACTGGCTCGTGATCGTGCTCAACGACAACCACAACACGTTCGATCACGTCGCCCAGACCCTGGCGCGCGTGATCCCGGGCGTCTCCCTCGACGCCGGCTACGGCCTCGCCGACAAAATCCACAACAGCGGTCAGGCCGCCGTCTGGACGGGGCCACGGGAGCCTGCGGAGCTCTACTGGGGCCAGCTGCAGGAAGCGGGCCTCACCATGGCCCCGCTGGAGCAGCATTAGCCGCCACTCGCGACGGCGGCTCGCGCGATCTACTACTTCTTCGGCGAGTCCTGGACGAGGGTGTTGTTGCCGCCGCCGCCGTTGAGCCGGTCCCTGCCCGGGCCGCCGATCAACTGATCCGGCCCCGGGCCGCCGAAGAGGCGGTCCATTCCGGCGCCGCCGCCGAGCAGGTCGGCGCCCGCGCCACCGATCAGCAGGTCGTTCCCGGAATTGCCCGAGATCAGGTCGTCATCGGCCCCGCCTTTGAGCTTGTCGTCGCCGGCGTTGCCGAGCAGGAAGTCGCGCCCGGCCCCGGCGATCAGACGGTCGTTCTCGCTGCCGCCCTGCAGGCTGTCGCGGAAGCGCCCTCCGATGGCCCGGTCGTCGCCCGAGCCGGCGAGAACGAGGTTGAAGGCGGAGGGGCCCCCGAAGTAGCGGTCGTTGCCGTCCCCGAGGTCGCCGGCGGCGCCCGTGCCGTGCCCGAAGCCGCCCGGGAGATCGCGCTGGCCGAACCCGGTGTCCGGGCCGACGCCGGACAGATCGACGCGGTCGTTGCCAGCGCCAGTGACGGCATCCACCTCGGATACGCGGGAGCAGGCGAGGGCACCCGTCCGCGGGTCCTTGCCATTCACCTTGACCAGGCCCTGCGCGCAGACCACCTTGACGCTGTCGGCCCGCTTGCCCCCGCTGACCGTGAGCAGCTGCCCGCTGACCTGCGCGCGCACCTTGCCCTGGGTGGCGGCTGGCGCGAGCAGCGCCGCGGCGAGGGCGGCGGGCAGGGCGAGGCGCAGTAATGGGCGATGCGTGCGCGTCAGCAAAGGCACTAGTGGAACACAGAGGTTCTGCCTAAGTAGCTCCGCGGGGGGCGAAGCGGAGGCTCTCCTGCCTTGCTGTTGCTATGCAACACCAGCCCAGGAGGGTCGATGAAGAGATCGCGCGGATCGCAAGCCGCTCGCACGGCGTGGTCACTCGGAAAACCCTGCTGGGGAAGGGGGTGACACCTGAACAGATCAGACAGCGCCTGCGCAGGGGGTCCCTGCTGCGCGAATACCCGGGCGTCTACCGCGTGGGGCACCGCGCGCCGAGCATCGAGGCTCGATACCTTGCTGCAGTTCTCGCGTGCGGAGGCGGCGCCCTCTTGAGTGCCCGCCCTGCCGCGTACATCTGGGGCCTCATCAAGGGCAGCCCGTCGCGTCCCGAGGTGTTGGCGCCGACGGAGCGAAAGGTTTGCGGAATCGCCATCCGCAGGGCGCGACCGTACCGGCCCGAAGACGGCACTGAATGCCGCGGTATCCCGGTTACCACGGTGCCTCGCACGTTGGTCGATCTGGCTCGTTCGTTCTCAGAGTCGCTCCTCGCCCGCGCGTGTCACGAGGCAGAGGTGCGGTATCGCACGAGTCCCTTTCAGGTCGAGGCGGTGCTCGAGCGGCTCCCCAGCAGCCCCGGCGCGCGAACGCTCCGCCGAGTGCTGCATGGCGAGGTCCACGTAACGCTGAGCCGGCTCGAGGGCCGGTTCCTCGCGATCCTGCGAGCCGAGGCCCTGCAGCTGCCTGAGACGAACCGGCCGACCGGCGGCCGCCGGGTGGACTGTCGATGGCCGCAGTATCGCCTGACGGTGGAGCTGGACTCCTACCGATACCACCACACGCGCCAGGCATGGGAAGCCGATCGACGGCGGGAGCGCGAGGCCTACGCGCGAGGCGACCAATTCCGCCGCTACACGTGGAGGGACGCGTTCGAGGATCCGCGCCTGATGGTGCGCGAGCTTCGATCGCTCCTCCGGGGCTCTCCTGGGTAACTGTTGCTATGGAACAGCAAGCCAGGAGAGCATCCCGAGACGCCTGGCGCGCCTCCCTTCATTGCGGGTTTCGGGCTTCGCCTACTCCCCCGCGACCAGCGTGTGCCAGACCGGCAGCACGGGCTTGTTGTAGTAGTTGAGCGCCTCCTCGCGCAATGCCGCGACCTCGTCCGAGTACCAGTAGCGCTCGAAGTCCTCGCGGCTCTCCCAGACCGACGCCTGCCGGAAGTGGAGCGGGTCCTCCACGTTGCGGGTCAGCGACCAGCCCTTGGCCCCGAAGGCCATCGCCCGGGCCGCCGCGGGCTCCCAGATCTCGTACCAGCGCTCCGCCCGGAAGGGGTGGATGTGCCAGTCGATGTAGAGGACGTCCAGTACGACTCCCCGCGGCGACTCCTGCTCCCAGGTGCCCTGTGCGGCCTCCTCGGGACTCACGCGCCCACCTCCGCACGGATGGCGCCCGGCCCCTCCTCGGTCTTGCCCTCCTCCTCGCTGGTGGCGCCGACCAGGATCGAGATCTTCCCGAGGTGCTTGTTCTCGTGGAGGAGCTGGTGTGCCTCCGCCACGCCGTCGAAGCCCATCACCCGCCAGAGGACCGGCTGGATCTTGCCCTCGGCCATCAGCTGGTTCGCCCGCATGCACTCGTAGGCGTTCGCGAAGTGCGACCCGATGATCTGCTTCTGGCGCATCCATAGGTAGCGGACGTCGAAGTCGAGGTTGTACCCGGAGGTCGCGCCGCAGATCACGACCTTGCCGAACGGCTTGACGACCAGGACCGAGGTGGGAAAGGTCGCCTGCCCCACGTGCTCGAAGACGATGTCCGGAGAGTCGCCGAGGATCTCCTTGACGCGCCTGGCGAAGCCGCGCGACTCCTTGAACCGCGCCTCCTCCGCCTCCCGGTCGCCGAGGTTCTCATCCGTCCGCATCATTCCCGCGAACTCGCTGCGGTTGATGTAGTCGACTGCCCCCAGCCGCTTGACCAGCTCACCCTTCTGCTCCGACGAGACGACGCCGACCGCGTTGGCACCCGACGCCGCACAGAGCTGGGTGGCGAAGACGCCCAGCCCGCCGGCGGCGCCCCAGATCAGCACGTTGTCGCCAGCCTGCACGTTGCACTGGTCGATCAGCATCCGGTAGGCGGTGAAGTAGGTGAGGCCGTAGGCCGAGGACTCGGCCCACGAGAGGTTCTGGGGGCGCGGGAGGAGCTGCTGTGCCTGGACCTTTGTGAACTGGGCGAAGGAGCCCCACGTCGTCTCGTATCCCCAGATCATCTGGCTGGGCGCCGCGAGCGGGTCCAGCCCGTGAACCTCGACGTCCTCGTAGGAGGCCTGGTTGCAGTGGATCACCACCTCGTCTCCGGGCTTCCACTTGGTGACGCCCTCGCCGACCTTCCAGACGATTCCGGAGGCGTCGGAGCCGCCGATGTGGTGGCCGTACTGCTCGTGGTCGCCGTATCCGAACACGGAGACCGGCTTGCCGAGCGCCGCCCAGACGTTGTTGAAGTTGACGCCGGCCGCCATCACGCGGACGATCACCTCGAAGGCGCCGGGCTCCGGCACCTCGATCTCCTCGACCTGGAAGGCGTCCTTGGGCTCGCCCTCGCGCTCGGGGCGGATGACCCAGGCGGCCATCTTCTCGGGCAGCTCGCCCGGCTCGACATCGAGCTTGGAAACCTCGGCGATCTCTACGGCCAATGCGACTCCCGTTATGCGAGGGGGCTCCGTCAGGAGCCACCCGTTTTGTGCTCGTGGACCGGTGGATCGTATTCGACGCACCCACAACGGCGTCACCGTGCGCCTGTCAGATCCCGTCCGGGCACGCGACTACGTTCAAGAGTCCATGGAAGCGTCCGAGAAGCCACAACCCCCGCTCGATGACGGCCAGGCGGTCCGTGCGATCGATGATCGCCTGGTGATCGAACGCCTGACCATCATTGACGAGCGATCGGCTCGGGTCGTGCGCCAGCGCGCCAAGTCCGGGCAGGAGGCTTCCGAGACGGTGTCCAAGGCCATCGAAATCGGGGCCAGGGTCCTCGACCGTGAGGAGGTCGCGGCTGAGGTCGATTACGTCAAGCGCGAGTTCGAGCGACTCCAGGCCCTGCACAGGGAGACGCTGGCGCGCGAGAACGAGGAGGCGGTGGACCGCATCGAGGAGGCGCTGCGGCGGACGCTGGGCAGCGAGGAGGCGCCCGGCGCCCTCGGTGCCGCGCTCGAGTCCCACACGGGTAGCCTCTCCGAGCTCATCGCTGAGACGTTCGGCGAGGATCGCGAAGGCGCCGTCCAAGCCCAGATCAAGCGGATCCTGGAGCAGCGCGACGAGGAGTTCCTGCGGCGCCTTTCGTCCGAGGACGAGCGGAATCCGCTGGGCCCGATGCTCAACGCACTCCGCCGATGGACGGCGGAGCGCAAGGAGGATCAGGACGCGCGCGACGAGAAGCTCGAGCAGAAGCTGGACGAGCTCCTCAAGGAGGCCGCTCAGCTCGCCGGGATCCAGCGCGGGAGCGAGGACCTCGAGGCGGCGATCGAAGCCGGCACGCAGAAGGGCTTCGTGTTCGAGGATGCGGTCCACGACGAGATCGAGAGGATCGCCTCGCTGCGCGGTGATGCCGCCCACCACGTCGGCGCCGTCAGCAACGAGGCCGGCAGCAAGAAGGGGGACACCTTGGTCGAGGTCGGAGGCGCAGACGGCCCGGCAAGGGCCCGGGTGATCTTCGAGGCCAAGGACAAGAGGCTCAGCCGCAACGATGCCTGGCAGGAGCTGGACGCCGAACTCGAGGGGCGAGATGCCAGCTTCGCGGTACTGGTCGTCTCATCCGAGGCGAAACTGCCGGCGCGCACCCAGGAACTGCACGAGTACCAGGGGAACAAGATGGTCGTCGTCCTCGACAAGGAGATGCTCGACGCGCGTGGTCTGGAGCTCGTCTATCGGTACGCCTGCGCACGGGCCTTGATGGCCAAGCAGGACCAACTTGACATCGATGCTGCCGGCGTAGGCGCGCTGGCCGAGCGTGCAGTAGCCGCCCTGAAGCGCGGCAAAGGAGTCCGCGACAACTTGACCAAGGCGCAGCAGGGGATTGACGGGGCCCGCGAAGGGTTCAACGCGATCGTCGACGACGTGGAGCAGTGCCTGGGCGAGATCGAGTCACTGATCGAGGTCGCGGACGGAAAGCGGGCCTAAGGAAGCAGCAGGTCGTTCTGGCCGGAGGGGCGGTCTGGCCCGACTGTGAAGCTGAACGGCCGCACGGCGATCCCGCTGACGCTCGCCTCGTAGTTGCCGCTCTTCATCTGGAGCTTGAGCGTCTCGGCGGCCCCCGGAGGGATCTCGTTGCTGTCGGCGTCGACCGGGCCGTGGATCGCGAGCGTCCCGGGACGGTCCGTGAGGTTCGCGATCGTGAAGTTGACCAGGCCGGCTCCGAACACCTTCGGCGAGACTCCGACGCCGCTGCTAGCGATCTTGACCGCGACCTCGGCGGGAATCGCCGGCCGGGGATCGTTCTCGAAGTCGTCGCGACCGCATCCCGTGATGATCACCGCCACCAGCAGCGCCGGCGCGGCGAGCATCGCTCTGCCCCTCCTCCGCAGCATGCGCTGAGGAATCTAGCCGAACGGCGGGATGCGCCGCGACACTCAATCCCGGAAGGGAAGCTCGACGATCTCGGCGGTCGTCTCCCCGTCGCCGACGGCGAGACGAGCTCCGGGGTTCGCCTCCCGCCTCACGATCGCCAAGGCGATCGGGCCGAGGGCGGGGGAGAGACAGGCGGTTCCTACCCTGCCGACCTCCTTCTCACCGAGCAGCAGCGGCTCGCCCGAGGCGACGGGAGCACTCAGCCGAAGGCCGCGCAGCGTGCGGTTGGGCTTGCCGCGGTAATGCAGCCGCGCCACCGGCTCCTGCCCGATGTAGCAGCCCTTGTCGAAGTCGACCGCCCGCCCCACGATCCCGGCCTCGGCGGGCATCGACTCCGGCCCCATGTCGGCGCCGAACCGCGGCCTCCCCGACTCCACCCGGAGGATCTCCGCCGCCTCCTCGCTCACCTCGGCGATGCCGGCATCGCGCAGGAGCTGCTCGAGGGCGCCGATCACCCCCGCCCGGGCGATCAGGTCGACGCCCAGGTCGGTCGCGACGCCCAGCACCTCGGTGCCAGCCCAGTCGCGGAACCGCTGCGCATGCTCGGGAGACAGTCCCGCGAAGCCCGTGAGCTCGGCGGCGCGCGGGCCGATCACCGACACCATCCTCCAGGACTCGCCGACGTCGTCGATCGTCACCTCGCGACCGACGCTGTAGGTGCGCAGGTGCTTGAGCACGGCCGCCGAGGGCCCCATCTCGAGGTCGAGCCAGATGTCGCCGCCCGTTGACTCCAGTCTCAGCACCCGCATGTCGGAGACCAGGTGCCCCTTGCGGTCGAGCAGCGCGGCGTAGCGGCCCTCGCCCGGAGCGAGCGCCTCGACATCGTTGGTCAGCTGGCCCTGCAGGTAGTCCGCCGCGTCCGGGCCCTGGACGAGCAGCATGGCTCGCTCCCGTCGCACCCAGCCGGCTTCCTCACGCAGGGCTCGGTATTGCCCGTCTAGCTCCACCGGGGTCGCGATCTCGGCCACGGGCCGATTCTAGGTCGACGCAGTCGCCGGCCCTGTGGCGGGATAAGTTAGTCATGCCTAACTTCAGAGTTCGGATGTGCTTAAATGCCGTCGATGACCGCGGTCGCCCACAACGCGCACCCCAAGCGCCGCACCAACGAGGGCGCGGAGAACTACGCGAAGGCGCTCTACGAACTCCAGGGCCGGGGCGAGCGTACGGTGGGGACCAGCGCCGTCGCCGAGCGGCTCGGTGTGACCAATGCATCGGCATCGGGGATGCTCCGCCGCCTCGCCGACGAGGGACTGGTCGAGTACGCCCCCTACCACGGTGCTCGCCTGACGCCCGAGGGCGAGCGGATCGCCCTCGAGATGATCCGCCATCACCGCCTGATCGAGCTCTTCCTGGCGGAAGAGCTGGGCATGCCGTGGGACCGCGTCCACTCCGAGGCCGAGGTGCTCGAGCACCACATCTCCGAGGAGCTCGAGGAGCTGATCGCGGCGAAGCTGGGGCAGCCGGCGCTCGACCCGCACGGCGATCCGATTCCCGACCGCGACCTGGCGGTTGGCCAGGACGACTCGGTTCCGCTCGATGAGCTCGAATCCGGCGAGCGAGCGACGTTCGTCCGGGTCTCCGACAGCGACGCCTCGATGCTGCGCTTTCTCGCGGAGCGGCGGATCCAGCCCGGTGCCGACCTCGAGGTCAAGAGGCGAGAGCCCTTCGGCGGCCCGCTGATGGTGGAGATCGCCGGCGAGACGTATCCGCTCGGCCCCGAGCTTGCCCGGAGCATGCGAGTCGAACGAAGGGTCGAGGAGCGATGAGCAGATCTGACCTCGAGACCGGCGAGCGGGATCTGGCCACGCTCGAGCCCCGGGCGGCGAAGCGCGAGGCGGTCCCCGAGCCGCCGGTCAACGGCGAGCCGATCGTCGAGGACGTTCTCCCGGGAGAGGCCGCCGTCGCGCGCGCGGCGCGCCGGTCACTCGAGGGCCGGGCGCGCGGCATACCGAGGCTCTGGCCTTTCCTCGGCCCGGCGTTCATCGCGGCGGTCGCCTACATCGACCCCGGCAACTTCGCGACGAACATCTCCGGCGGGGCGCAGTTCGGCTACCTCCTCCTCTGGGTGGTGCTGGGCGCCAACCTGATCGCGATGGTGGTCCAGACCCAGTCGGCGAAGCTGGGCATCGCGACCGGGAAGAACCTCCCCGAGGTCTGCCGCGATCAGTTCTCGCGCCGCACCTCGATCGGGCTCTGGATCCAGGCGGAGCTCGTCGCCATGTCGACCGACGTCGCCGAGGTCGTCGGCGCAGCCCTGGGGCTCAACCTGCTCTTCGGGATCCCCCTGTTCACCGCCGCACTCCTTTCCGGCGCCGCCGCCTTCGCGATCCTCGCCCTCCAGCAGATGGGCTTCCGCCGCCTGGAGGCCGTGATCTCGGCGCTGGTCGGGGTGGTCGTGCTCGGCTTCGCCTTCGAGGTCTTCAACGCCAAGCCCGAGGGCGGGGAAGTGCTCAAGCACCTGGTGGTGCCGGGCTTCGGCGACACCGAGAGCGTCCTGCTCGCTACCGGGATCATCGGCGCGACCGTGATGCCGCACGTGATCTACCTGCACTCCGCGCTGACCCAGCGGCGGATCGTCGGCCGCGACGATTCCGAGAAGCGCCAGATCCTCCGCTTCGAGCGCATCGACGTGGTGATCGCGATGGCGCTGGCCGGGGTCGTCAACCTCTCGATGATGATCATGGCCGCCGCGCTCTTCCACCAGAGCGGCCTGGTCGAGATCGACAGCATCGAGGGCGCCTACGACGGATTGCGAGCGACGGTCTCCGACAACGCGGCGACCGTGTTCGGCATAGCCCTGCTCGCCTCCGGGCTCGCCTCGTCCTCGGTGGGGACGATGTCGGGTCAGGTCGTGATGCAGGGGTTCATCCAGCGGCGGATCCCGATCTTCCTGCGGCGGGCGATCACCCTGGCGCCGGCCCTGGTCGTGCTCGGCGTGGGCCTGCCCCCGACGGACGCTCTCGTGGTCAGCCAGGTGGTGCTCTCCTTCGGGATCCCGTTCGCGCTGGTCCCGCTGCTGATCGCGGCGAGCCGCAGATCGGTGATGGGCGGCCTCGTCAATCCGCGGTGGCTGACCTCGGTGGCCGCCGTGCTGGCGGCGATGATCATCGCGCTGAACGTCTTCCTGCTCGAACAGGTCTTCGTCGGCTAGCTAGGGTTCCAGGCCATGGCGCTCGCCGAGGAATTCGAGGCGGTGGTCGACACCCTCCCGGACGACTGGACGGACCTCGAGCTCGACCTGCGGATCGCCGACGAGACCCGCTACGTCGACGCTGCCGTGCTCCTCTCCCAGATCAATGCCCAGCCCTACTCACGGGCCGACTGGCACTGGAGGATCAACGTCGCCCACCGGTTCGGACACGCGGCGGCACCCGAGACCGTCAAGGGCATCCTCAGCAAGCTGGACCGAGAGCGGATCGACGGCCAGCTGCGGGTGCGCGACGCCAGAGAGGGCCGCGCGGAGGTCGTCCAGATGTGGGGGCGACCGGAGAGCGTGCGCCGCGACTTCCGTCGCAGGCGCAGCCTCTGATGCGAGGGTGCTCCGATGACGCGAGGGCGCGCCGCCAGGCGCGACCCGTTTAATGCTGGAGGAGCAACCGATTAGTGTTGGCCGATGGCCCGGATCGCAGCGCTGGTGTCGGATCTGATGCTCGCGAGCCGCGTGCGCACGTCGCTCGAGGCGGCGGGACACGAGGTGGAGCAGGATTCGGCGCTGCCCGAAGAGCTCGACGGTGTCGACTGCCTGGTGGCGGATCTCGACGCCGTGGCGCCGGAGCGACTCGCCGATCTGGGCGTCCCCGTGATCGGCTTCTACCAGCACACCGACGTGGAGACGAAGAAAAGGGCGGATGAGGCGGGCCTGGCCATCGCGGTTCCGCGGAGCCGCATGGCCCGGGAGCTGCCGGCGCTCGTGGACAGGGCGCTCCGCTAGGGCCCTTCCAGCAGACCCGCGCTGTGCGCCCAGCGCCGCCAGCCGGCGATCGTGTCCGCCTCGAGCCGCGAGCTCGCCGGAGCGTCGCCGAGGGCGAACGCGCCGCTGGAGGTGAGCGCGTGCAGCTGCGCCTCCTGCTCGCCGCGATCGAGGCCGGGCACCGCATCGAGGAGGTCGTCCAGGGCGCGCTGGGGATCTCGTCCGAGCGCCTCGTAGCCGCGTTCGAGCGCTTTCCCGAAGCCCGCCGCGAGGCTCGCGTTGGCGGTGTCCGCCCTGGCGACCACCAATAGCTCCGGATACCGCGGCGCGCCGAGCTCGTCGACGCGGAACTCGCGGATGGGGAGCCCCATCTGGCGGAGCTGAACGCCCTCCGCGTTCCAGAAGGCGGTGGCCGCATCGATCTTGCCCGCAGCCAGATCGGCGACCGCGTTGAAGCCGATCGTCACCGAATGCACGTCGGAGGGATCGATCCCTCCGGAGCGCAGAACGGTGTCCAGCACGGCATCGTCGGAGGGCACGCCGGTCACGCCGATCGTCTTGCCGGCGAGGTCGCCGGGCGAGTGGATCTCGTCGCGGTCGCGGGCGATCACCGCGGCGAGGGGGCGCTGCACGACGGCCGCGATCGCCGCCAGTTCGAGTCCGCGCTCTCGCGCGATCCCGAAGTCGCTGATATCCATGACGGCGAGGTCCGCACGGCCCGAGGTGAGCAGCTTGGCGCTGTCCGCGGTGCTCGAGGGCTCCCGGATCGTCAGGTCAAGGTTCTCGTCCTCGAAATAGCCGTTGGCCTGCGCCGCGTAGATGCCGGAATGGACGGCGTTCGGCTGGAAGTCGAGCACCAGGGTCACGCCTTCCGGCGCGCCCGGTTCAGCGCCGCCCCCTCCGCAGGCCGCGAGACCCACGCCGAGGAGGGCGGCCGCCAGCAGCGCGGCGACCCGTCTCATTTGGCTCCGACCCTATCCCTAAGGCCGCGATAAAGGGTTTGCGCGGGCTGTCTCGGCGCGTCACCAAATCCGGTTAGACTGCGCGCCGCCCGTCAGCCGGTGGGCGGCTCGACACCAAACGAGGAGGTCGGTTCAAAGTGCAAGATCGAGGTCTCGCGGCGTACATCGCTGAGCTGGTCGGGACGCTGCTGCTGGTCTTCTTCATCA
>JBKOYL010000003.1:0-3279 GCA_046725395.1 Actinomycetota bacterium
GAGGCGGCGCAGCGGCTGCGCTCCACGGTGGTCGCGCTGCATGCCACCAAGCTCCCTCCCCAGCAGATCGGCCGCGTGATCTCGGTCGTCGCCGACGCGCTGATCCGGCGCATGATCGAGCTGGCGATCGAGTCCAAGGGCACAACGCCGGCGGGGTTCGCCTGGCTTGCGCTGGGCAGCCACGGCAGACGGGAGACCGTGCCCTCTTCCGACGTCGACTCGGGGATGGCCTGGGAGGACGAGTCCGAGCAGGAGTCCGCCGGATCAGACCAGGGGCGGACTTCCGATGGGGTTGTGGGCTACATGCGGGCGATCGCCGCCGACGTGGAGGACTGCATCCGGGTGATTGGCTGGCGTCTCGATCCACACGGGGTCACGGCGTCCAGTGAGTTCTCTGCCAGCTCGATGGGCGCATGGCGGCGTTCGATCGGGAATTGGCTGCAGAACCCGGGTGACGAAAAGGTCCTGATAGCGACCTCGATCCTGCTCGACGGCCGCACGGTTTACGGGCCGGCGGAGCTGGACCCGCGGTCGATCCTGCTGGAGCCAGAAAATCGCGCCAGGCTGCTGCCATCGATGCTCCGCCTTGCGCTGGCGCAGAAGCTACCGACCGGCTTCAGGGGCAACATCGTGGTCGAGAGCTCCGGCGAGCACAGCGGGAGCTTCGACATCAAACACGGCGGACTGCTTTCGGTCGTCGATACCGCCCGCTTCGCGGCACTCAAGGCGGGCGCCAAGGTCACGACGACGATCGAGCGGCTGCGAGCAGCGTCCGAGCTCGGGGCGATCGAGCCCGCACATGCCCGGACGCTCGAAGAGGCATACGACCTCTTCACCGCGCTCCGGCTCGAGCACCAGATTCAGCAGCTCGAGCGGGGAAACGAGCCAAATGACTATGTCGACCCCAAGGAGCTTTCAGAGCTCACGCGGCGGTATCTGCGCGATGCATTCCGGGAGGTCGCCGCTGTGCAGAAGTCGCTGTCTAGCGCGCACGCTTAGGCAAGAACACCAAGGGCCCTCTTTTCAGAGGGCCCTTTGCTAGTAGCGGGGGCCCGATTCGTTTCTCACTACCACCGTCCCAGGATTCGCGAGATCAATCGGCATCCGGCCTGAACGCGCTACGGCTCCTGCTTTCACGCGAACGCGGAACTGGCGCGTGCGCGCCTCGTGGGGCCGCATTCATCGCGGTCTCATTTCGGACACCTAGCGTCGGGCGCGCAACGATCGAAACCGCCGAAGGAGGCACCGATGAAGCCCCCAACCCGCGCAACTCCCGTGATTCTGTTCGCTGCTCTGCTCGCGGCGCTCGTCGTCGCTGTCTCGCGCCCCGACGAGCAGGGCCGGGCGCTCGCCGCGACCACATCGGCCAAGCGCATCCCGCTCAAGGACGCCAAGCTCAACATCGAGCACAACGCGACCGACAGGGACACCGGCTTCCAGGGATTCGTCGATAGCGAGGGCTGGCGGCGCCTCGACGTGCGCGGGCCCCGTGGCAAGCTCCTGACGTTCAAGGGCCACGGCGCGCTTGGGAAGCTCGGCCTTACGGAGCTGTTCTTCGAGACCGTCGAGCCGGAGAACAAGGACACGTCGATCAAGGAGATGCTCGCGAAGCTGCCCGAGGGGAACTACAAGATCGCCGGCCCCGGGCAGGAGAACGGAGAGCGCCTCCGCCGCACGGTGGGGAAGGCGTGGCTCACGCACGAGATCCCCGCGGGCCCGCGCCTCGTCTCGCCCGCGGAGGGCGCGACCGTGCCAACGCGGGGCGTGGTCGCCGACTGGGAGCCCGTTTCGACGACGATCAAGGGCAAGCCCGTGACGATCATCGCCTACCAGCTGATCATCGAGAAGGACGTCGACCCGCACCCTCACATGATCGGGAAGTTCGGGCTCAGCATGTACCTGCCAAGCTCGGTGACCAGCATCGAGGTGCCGGACGGCCTGCTCGAGCCCGCCACCGCCTACAACTGGGAGGTGCTGGCGATCGAGCGCAGCGGCAACCAGACGCTCTCTTCCGGCTCGTTCCGAACGCAGTAGCCCGATAGACCGGATTGCGCGCGCACGACTGCTTCGCGCGAGGATCAGTCGCCCTGTTTCCTAAGTCAGTCGTCTGAAGGGCGTCTAGCGCCCAGCACCCCTTCCTAGGGACGAGCTCGCCGCGAATTCCTGAGCGCGAAACGTCCCCTCGAGGATTGCCTCTTCGAGCCCCCGAGGGCCGAGACAGTCGCCCGCCTCGTGGACCTCGAGGCCGGCGTCTGCCAGCGCTTCGGCAGGCGCGCGCTCCGGCACGCGGCCCAGTGCGAGGACGAGGAGATCGGCGGGAAGCTCTGACTCCAACTCGCGGGCGAAGAGGTTGCGGAAGCGCACCTGTCCGTCTTCCGCGCCGACGAGCTGGAGATGATGCCGGAACCGCACTCCGGCCCGGTAGAGGCGCGCCGCGTAGAGGTTTCGCTGGTACTGGTGAAGCGCCTCCCCAAGGGAGGCCGAGCCCACGGCCACGGTCACCTCGTTCCCGGCCGCGTAGAGCAGCTCGGCGCAGGCCAGGCCCGAGGCGTCTCCGCCCCAGTCGGCGATCAGAACGCGCCGACCGCCGTGCCTGGGGCCGCGGAGCACGTCCCAGGCCTGGACGACTTCGACGCCCCCGAACGGCAGATCGGGCTGGTATGGCCGGGCCCCGGCGGCGACGATGACCGCGTCGGCCGCAAGCGCGGCGATGCTCGCAGAGTCCGCCTCGGCCTCGAGGCGGATCTCGACGTTCGCGGCCGCGAGCAGACGCTGATAGTTGCGTGTGAGGCTGCGGGCGAGCTCCGCGTGCATCGGCGCCGCCCCGGCGAGCGCCACCTGGCCGCCGAGCCGGTCCCGTCGCTCCAGGAGGACGACCTCGTGCCCGGCCGCGCCCGACTCCGCGGCAGCCGCGAGACCCGCCGGGCCCCCGCCGACCACGGCGACACGACGCCGCGCCGCCCCTCGAGTCGGCGGGCCCATTGTCCGCTCCCGCCCTGTGCGCGGGTTCTGGGCGCAGGCGATCGGCGTGCCGGCGTGGTAGTGCGCGATGCAGGCGTTGCATCCGATGCAGCGGAGGACGTCGTCGAGCCGGCCTTCCCGCGCCTTTCGCGGCAGGTCGGGATCGGTGATCAGGGCACGCGTCATCCCAGTCGCATCGCAACGTCCGTCGGCGATGAGCCGGTCCGCTTCCAGGGGGTCGACGATGCGCGAGGTGGCGACGAGCGGCGGGCCCACTCGGAAGGGCGCGGCCTTCGTCACGATCACGTTCTCGGGCAC
>JBKOYL010000067.1:0-8845 GCA_046725395.1 Actinomycetota bacterium
CCGCGCGCAGCGCCGGTTGGGGACGTCGGCGTACCAGACCGCGCCCTCGGCGTCGAGGCAGATCCCGTCCGGGGTCCCCTCGCCGAGATCGGCCCAGACCCGGCGGTTCGAGAGCGAACCGTCACCGCCGACGTCGAACGCAGTCAGTTCCCTTCCGTAGGAATCGGCCACGATCAGGGTCGAGCCGTCGGCGGTGATGGCCATCCCGTTCGGGAATGCGATGTCCTCGGCGACCCGGCGCGCCTCGTTGTCAGGCGTGACCACGGCGACCATCCCCGGCTTCGGCTCCTCCCCGGCCATCATGTCGAAGCCGGCTCCGTTGACGTAGGCGTAGCCGCGGCGGTCGACGACGATCTCGTTCAAGCCGTATTCGGTCAGCCCGCTGAGATCTACATGCGTGGCCAGCGATCCATCGGCCATCCGGAGGACCTCCTGGCCGGCGGTGACCAGCATCGCGCCGTCCGGCAGCCAGTCGATCGAGAACGGGAACGCGTCGACCTCGGTCATCACCTCGGCCGCGCCGCTCTCATCCAGCGCGACCACCTGATGGGCCATCCAATCCGAGAACCAGAGCCGGCCGTCGTGCCAGCGGGGCGACTCGGGGAAGGCGACCCCCTCCAGCAGCACTCGTGGCGGGGTCTTGGCCGCCATCACGATCCGCCTCCCATTGTCTGCGCCGACCGATAGGTCGCGATGACCACTCCTGTGGTCGTCGTCAGTGAGTCGGCCAGCTCGAACTCCGTGGGGCCACCGTCTGCGAAGAGGCGCTGACCGGATCCGAGGACCAGCGGGTGGATCAGGAGCACGAACTCGTCGATCAGAGCCTCCCGGAACAGCGCGCGTGCCAGCTCGCCGCTGCCGAGGATCCCGAGATCGTGTGCAGACTCCTCCTTGAGCTTGCGAACGGCCTCCACAGCGTCGCCTGCGAGCAGGGTTGAGTTCTGCCAGGGCAGCGGCTCCTCGAGCGTCGTCGATGCGACGTACTTCTGCGCGCTGTTGAGCGCCTCGGTGTAGGGGTTGTCCGCCTGCTTGGGCCAGTATCCGGCGAAGTCCTCGTAGGTTCGCCGTCCCAGCACGAGCGGACCAGCTGCGGCCATCCGCTCACCCATTGCCCGGCCCATCACCTCATCGCTGTAGCGAACGGCCCAGCCCCCGTGCTCAAAGTCGCCCCTGGTGTCCTCATCGGGGCGGCCGGGGGCTTGCATCACTCCATCGAGAGTGATGCTCTCGACGGCAACCAGCTTTCGCATCAGATCCTCCCTTCCGTACGGAAGCCGAGCGCCCTTACGAGGCCGCCTGCGAGTAGCGCAGCGAGCCGGGTGTCGTCAGCGACTCTCCGGTCTCCAGCAGGGTCTTAAGACCAGAGAGGATCATCGGCCAGCCGCCGTAGAGCTCCCCGTTGGCGCCCTTGCGCAGCTGGTCGTGGGTGACGGTCAGCCGGCAGGAGTCGTCGCCGACCTGCTCGATCTCCCAGGTGACCCTCGACGCACCTTCCTCCTTCACCTCGTCGCTCCAGAGCGCGGTGAACGTTTGGACCAGCCGGCGCGGCGGGTCCACCTCGACGTTCTCGCCCTCGGCGATGTCGATCACACCGGGGACCCCGGACTTGTACTCCGAGCCGGCGGACCAGTCTGATTCGGTCCGCACACCGAAGCTGTACTTCGCCCGCATCTCTGGTTCGGTGATCGCCTCCCAGAGTCGCTCCGGCGTGGTCTTGATGTAGATCTCGAAAACGGCCGCGGTGTCATCCGGATGCAGCGCGACCCCGGCCTCGGGGTACTTCTCCATGCTCTACCTCCTCGAGTTCTTGCTTGAGGGCGCTGAGCGCGGTGGCCCAGGGCCTGGCGTACTTACTCACCCAGCGATCGTGGATGAGCTGGATCGGGACTGGGTTCAGGAAATGGAGCTTCTCCCTTCCCCGTCTGCGAGTGACCACCAGGTTCGCCTCCTCGAGGACCCGTAGGTGCTTCATCACACCGAAGCGGGTCATCGGCAGTCCCTCCTCGAGCGCCGTCAGCGTCTGCCCGTCCTGCTCGAAGAGCCGGTCGAGCAGCCGGCGGCGGGTCGGGTCTCCGAGTGCCCTAAACACGTCATCCATGTGGCGCGCAGTATATGTGACTTTTTGGTCACCTGTCAACGACCGGGGCAGAATGCACGACGTGCCGGAGGACGTCGAGCGACTCACCGCACCCAACCCCGGTCCGATGACGCTGGAGGGGACCAACACCTACCTCATCGGTCGCGACCCGGCGGTCGTGATCGATCCCGGACCGGACGACTCGGGGCACATCGAGGCGATCCGCGAGCTCACCGCGGAGCGCGGCGGCATCGGCACGGTCCTGCTCACCCACGATCACCGCGACCACAGTGGCGGGGTCGCGGCGCTCGGGATCGAGCCCGCCAGGCCGCAGGACGGCGAGACGATCGCCGGGTTGACGGCCATCGCCACGCCGGGCCACGCTGCCGACCACCTCTGCTTCCTGCTCGGCGACGCCTGCTTCACCGGCGACCTGATCCTGGGAGAGGGCTCGACGATCGTCGGGCCGCGCGAAACCGGTGGGTCGCTGGCGGATTACATGCGCTCGCTCGAGCGCCTCGAGGGCCTCGACCTGGTCGTGCTCTATCCCGGCCACGGCCCCGAGGTCCGGGACCCACGGGCGAAGATCGACGAGTACATCGAGCACCGGATGATGCGCGAGCGCCGCCTCGTCGCCGCGCTCAACCGCGGAGAGCGCTCGCGCGCCGCGCTGCTGGCCGAGGTCTGGGACGACGTCCCCGAACAGCTACGGGGCGCCGCGGCGATCGCGATGCATGCGCACCTCGAGAAGCTCGAGGACGAGGGACGGCTGCCCGGCGACCTGCGCGACTGACGGTGCGATGACGACTGGCGGCCTCCCGCCCCTGGTATGAAGATCAGATGGGCATCGACCTAGGCCGGCTGGTCAGGAGAGGCGCCAAGGGCATGGGCATCGGCTCGGCCCTGTTCGGCGCAACCGCCGCCGGCCTCTGGTGGCAGCTCTTCCGGCGCCCGCTGCCGAAGACGCGCGGCGAGCTCACCGTCCGCGGCCTCGAGGATCGCGTCGAGATCGCGCGCGACCGCTGGGGAGTGCCCACTGTCCGCGCCAGGAGCGCCGCGGATCTCTGGTTCGGCCAAGGCTTCTGCCACGGACAGGACCGGCTCTGGCAGTGCGAGGTCAACCGCCGGATCTGCTCGGGCAGGATCTCAGAGATCGCGGGTCGGGCCGGGCTTCCGGTCGACCGGCTGATGCGCACCCTAGGCCTGCGTCGGGTCGCTCTTCGGGAGGAGGCGGAGCTGGAGGACGACCTCCGCCGGCTCCTCGAGGCTTACTGCGCCGGGCTCAACGAGGCTGTTCGCCTCGCGCCGGCACCCCCGGCGGAGTTCCAGCTGCTGCGGCTGCGGTTCGAGCCCTGGCGGCCCGCCGACATGCTGGCCGGGGGCAAGCTGCTGTCCTTCGGGTTGTCGACGAACTGGGAGCGGGAGCTCTTGCGCGCCGACCTGGTCCGCGAGCTGGGCGAGGAGAAGGCCGCGCGGATCGACCCGACCTATCCGAAGGGGAATCCGGTGGTGCTCCAACCGGGGCAGGTCTTCGACGGCGACGGCCTGCGCCTCGCCGAGCAGATCGGCCGCGTGCGCCATCAGATCGGCCTAGCGGCAGCGACCGGAGGCTCGAACAACTGGGCGGTCAGCCCGGTCCGATCCGCGACGGAGGGGCCATTGATCGCCGGCGACCCACACCTCCCCAGCGGGATGCCGGGCGTCTGGTACCAGGTCGGGTTGGAGCTGGAAGGCCGCTCCTGCCGCGGCGCCTCGATCCCCGGGATACCGGGGATCTCGTTCGGCCAGAACGACGACGTCGCGTGGGCGATCACCAACGTGATGGCCGACGTCGAGGACCTCTTCGTCGAGCGGATCGAGAACGAGAGCTACGAGTTCCGGGGTGAATGGAGACCGGTGGAGGTCGTCGAGGAGCTGATCGCGATCCGCGGCCACGACCGGCCCGAGCGCCACGAGGTGCGCATCACTCATCACGGCCCGATCGTCAATGCCGCTCTCGGGGCCGATGATGAGCAGCCCCTTGCACTGCGCTGGGCCGCGCTCGACGAGCCGGCGATCTCGCACGCCCACGTAGGCGTCCTCGATCCGCGAACCGGCGCCGAGCTGGTCGAGCTTCTTCGCAACTTCACGATGCCGGTCTCGAACTTCGTCTGGGCCGATCGGCACGGATCGATCGGTTACAAGATGGCGGGCAGCATCCCGATCCGGAAGGGCGACTGCCCGGACCTGCCGAAGCCGGGTTGGACGGGCGAGTTCGAGTGGGATGGCTGGATCCCGTACGAGGAGCTGCCCGAGCTGGTCGATCCCGAGGAGGGGTTCGTCGTCACGGCCAACAACCGGGTAGTCGACGACGCCTACCCGCATCACATCACCAGCGACTGGCTCGACGGCTACCGCGCGCGGCGGATCGAGCAGCTGATCGAGGAGGCCGAGGAGCACGACCTGGACTCCTTTCAGCGCATGCAGACCGACCTCTACTCGATCCCGGGCGACGAGGTGGTTCATCGGCTGGCCCGCCTGGAACCCGGGAGCCAGCGCGAGATCCGGGCGATCGAGCGGCTGAAGAGCTGGGACCGCACGCTCGGACCGCGGACCGTCGCCGGCACGATCTATCAGGCCTTCCTGCTCCGGCTGGGGCGGGAGTTCACCCGGGCCGCGATCGGCGACCGGGACCTTGCCGAGCGGTACCTGGATCGGGCCGACAACGGCTTCATCGCCTATGTGACCTCCCCCTGGCGCTGGCACGCCCACCTGCTCCTCTTGTGGGAGGAGGGAGACGAGGAGCTGATCGGCGGTTCCTGGGACGAGCTGGTGCTCGAGGCGCTGCGCGGCGCGCTCGATGACCTCGAGGATCGCTTCGGGCCCGACCCCGAGGGCTGGCGGTGGGGGCGGGTCCACGAGCTGCGCTTCCCGCATGCCCTCGGCGCCGGCCACCCGGTCGCGGACTGGATCTTCAACCGCACGCTCCACCCCGGCGGCGCCCAGGAGACGGTCGCGCAGATCGGCTTCAACCCCAACGATCCGTACCACGCGATCTGGGCGCCGAGCTGGCGGATGGTCGCCGACCCCTCGGCGCCGGATCGCTCGCGCTGGCAGGCGTTCACGGGCCAGTCGGGTCACGCCTGGAGCCGCCACTACGACGACCTCCAACCCCGCTGGGAGGGCGGGGGTATGCAGCCGATGGCGGGCGAGGGGCCGTTCGACACGCTGACCCTCTCACCGCACGGAACCGCAGGCTGATGCCCTCCCGCCGCGGCCAGATCAAGCTCAGCGAAGAGGAGAGGCGCGAGCTGCTCGAAACCGAGCGCATCGTGGTGGTCTCGTCGCTCGGCCCGCGAGGCTGGCCGCACGTGATGCCGCTCTGGTACGTCCCGAGGAACGGCGAGATCTGGGTCTGGACCTACGCGAAGTCGCAGAAGGTGAAGAACCTGGAGCGCGATCCGCGGGCGACCCTTCTGATCGAGACCGGCACCGAGTACAACGAGCTCCGCGGCGTGCAGATCGAGGCGGAGGCGGAGCTGGTCCGCGAGCTGGATGAGATCGTCGAGTTCGCCAAGCTGCTCACCGTCCGCTACAGCGAGGGAATCGAGTCGGTCGAGGGAGACGCCGTCGCCGCGCTGCAGGCGCAGGCGCCGAAGCGGGTCGCGATCCGCTTCCACGCCCGGCGGGTGGCGAGCTGGGACCACCGCAAGCTCGGCGGCACTTATTAGGGAGACTCAGTTCTGGGCGTTTTCCTGCACGCCCCGATTTCCTTGAGTGACTTCCCCGGAAAGTGGGAGAATCCTGGCCGTCTCGTGGCGGAGTTCTCTCTCAAAGGGATTCGATTGCGAAGGATCGCGGTAGCGCTCACGGTCGTGGCGACCATGCTGCTGGGCGCCGGAAGCGCCCAGGCCGGCGTCCTCAGCAGCTCGGGCGGAATCATCACCTACGTCGCCAACCAGGGGGAGAAGAACGACGTCCTGGTTGGTACCGCCAGCGTCTTCAGCGGCACCGTACCCCTCTACACCTTCAAGGATGCCGACGCGAACCCGATCACGATCGCCGGCGGTCCCTGTGAGTTCTTCAACGGCGTGGCGGCCTGCCGCCAGGAGCTGGTCGGCAGCCTGATCATCGACGTGCGCGACCGCGACGACACCGCGCAGGTGGGCGAGACGGTCGGCATCGGCGCCTTGATGATCGGCGGCCGCGGCAACGACACCCTGATGGGCGGCCCCCGGGGCGACATCCTGAAGGGCAACGACAACCGCGATTCCCTGCGCGGACGGGGCGGTGCGGACGTCTACAAGGGTGGCCGCGGCCGAGACAACCTGCAGACCCTCGACGGGATCACGGACTTCTTCATCTCCTGCGGCGACGGTCGCGGTGACATCGTTCGCCGGGACAGGATCGATCCGAAGCCGCACCATTGCGAGTTCTCCAACAAGAACCCCTCTAAGCCTCACTAGCCGCCGCTAGCCGTCGGCCGGTGTTCGCGGCGGAGCGTCTAGCCTTGCCGCGTCATGGAAGCGCTCAAGGGGTTGATCCTCTCGGGGGGCGCCGGAACGCGGCTGCGTCCGATCACCCACACCTCGGCGAAGCAGCTCGTGCCGGTGGCCAACAAGCCCGTGCTCTTCTACGGGATCGAGGCCCTGGTCGAGGCGGGGATCACCGAAATCGGCGTGATCATCGCCCCCGAGACGGGCCAGGAGATCAAGCAGGCCGCCGGTGACGGCTCCGACTTCGGCGCCTCGATCACGTACATCGAGCAGGAGGCCCCGCTCGGGCTCGCGCACGCCCTGCTCACCGCCGAGGGGTTCTTGGGGCGGAGCCCCTTCGTCATGTACCTGGGCGACAACCTGCTCCGCGACGGGATCGTCGAGCTGGTCGAGGCCTTCCGGCGCAACGAGCCCGACGCGCTGATCCTGCTCACGCCTGTGGACGATCCCTCTTCCTACGGAGTGGCGGAGCTCAACGGAGAGCGCGTCGTGCGGCTGGTCGAGAAGCCGGAGAATCCGCCCAGCGACCTGGCCCTGGTCGGGGTGTACATGTTCACGCCCTCGATCTTCGAGGCGGCCCGCTCGATCGAGCCCTCCGCGCGGGGCGAGCTCGAGATCACCGACGCGATCGACGCGCTGATCGATGCCGACCGCCGGGTCGAACCCCACGTCGTCAAGGGCTGGTGGAAGGACACCGGAAGGCTCGAGGACATGCTTGAGGCGAACCGCCTGGTGCTCGAGGACATCGAGCAGCGGATCGACGGGGAACTCGACGGCCGATCGCGCGTCGAGGGCAGGGTGGTGATCGAGGAGGGGGCGACGCTGGAGAGGAGCGTCGTGCGAGGGCCGGCGATCATCGGCTCCGGCGCCCGGATCTCGGACTCCTACATCGGGCCCTACACGGCGATCGACCGTGACGTGCTGATCACGGGCTCAGAGGTCGAGCATTCGATCGTCCTGGCCGGCTCCAGCATCCGCGATCTCCACGCTCGCATGGAGGCCAGCCTGCTCGGCAAGAACGTCAGCCTCTCCCGCAGCGAGGGCATGCCGAAGACCCTGCGGTTCCTCGTCGGCGACAACGCGGACATCTCGATCCCGTGAAGGTCCTGGTCACGGGAGCGGGCGGGATGCTCGGCCACGACGTGGTCCGCGTTGCCGGGGACATGCGCCATCAGGTCGTCGCGCTCACCCGCGACGACCTCGACGTCACCGATCCGGCTCGGGTCGAGCGCATCATCACCCGCGAGCGGCCGGGCGCCGTGATCAACTGCGCGGCCTGGACAGACGTCGACGGCGCCGAGGAGTCCGAGCGCGAGGCCTCGCTGGTCAACGCGCAGGGCGCCGGGTTCGTCGCCGGCGCGGCCGCCAAGGTTCACGCCAAGGTCATCTATCCCTCCACCGACTACGTGTTCAACGGCGTGGGCGGCCCCTACGGCGAGTCGGACGATCCGGACCCAATCAACGCGTACGGCCGTACCAAGCTCGGCGGCGAGCGGGCGACCGCGCTGGTCAACCGACAGAGCTTCATCCTCCGCACGTCGTGGCTGTTCGGCCCGCACGGCGGGAACTTCGTCGAGACCATGCTGCGGCTGGGGCAGGGCGGCGGGCCGGTCGTCGTCGTCCATGACCAGGTCGGCTGCCCGACCTATACCGGCCATCTCGCCGTGGGGCTGCTTCGCCTGGTCGACAGCGCCGCCTACGGCATCCATCACATGGCGGGCGCGGGGAGCTGCTCGTGGTACGAGTTCGCGATGGAGATCTTCCGCCAGGCCGAGGTGGTGACCCGGGTGATGGCCTCGACGACAGACATGATGGAGCGCCCCGCGAAGCGGCCGACGAACTCGGTCCTGGTCTCCCGCCGGTCGGTACCCATCAAGCTGCCGCCCTGGCAGCGGGGCCTCTCGGACTATCTTGCCCGCCGCGGGCGGCCCCAGGGCGAAGAGGCGCCGCGCCGGCGCTCGAGCGCCTCCCGGCGACAGCCGGCGCTCGACTGGACCCGCCGCGAGCGCGAGGGGCGGCAGGCCGACGGCGAGGAGATCACCGGCGAGAGCGAGCTTCCCCTCGGCGAGGGCGAGGACGCCGCATGAGGCTCCTGGTCGCCGGGGGCGCCGGCTTCATCGGCTCGAACTACGTGCGGCAGCGGCTCGACAGCCACCCGGAGGACAGCGTCATGGTCCTCGACAAGCTCACCTACGCAGGCCGGCGGGAGAACCTGGCAGACCTCGACGAGGAGCGCTTCGAGCTGGTCGAGGGCGACATCGCCGACCGCGACGCGGCCCGGGCGGCGGTGGAC
>JBKOYL010000049.1:0-7286 GCA_046725395.1 Actinomycetota bacterium
GGCCGTTCATCTTCCTCGCTCAGCCGCCGCCCTTCGCCGAGCGGGTGATCGCCGCAAGCGCGGAGTACGTGCTGCGGAGCATCCTGGAGTCCTGGCCGGCCTCGCCGGACGCGATCTCGGCCGAGGCGACCGAGCGCTACCTGCGGGGCTTCACCTCGGAGACGATCCCCGGGATATGCGCCGAGTACCGGGCGTCCTTCCACGTCGACCGGCCGATGGACGAGGAGGACCGCGACGCCAGGCGAAGGATCGAGTGTCCCGTGCGGGTCCACTGGGGCGACGAGGAAGGTGCGATGGCGGACTCATTGGAGATCTGGCGCCGCTGGGCCGACCGGGTGGAGGGTGGTCCGCTGCCGTCGGGGCACTTCATCCCGGAGGAGGCCCCGGAGGAGCTGACCGCCTCACTCCGGACGTTCCTCGAGACCTAGAACGGAAAGACCCGCTGGCGGCTGATCAGTGAGCGCAACACGCCCCTGCCGCGATTGCACGACTCCGCCGCGGGTAGATCGACTGCGTGGCGACCAACGCGACCGCTGCAGATCGACCGGCGGAGCGATCGGTTCTCGACGCCGTCCCCAAGGGGTTGCTGATCGGCGGTGAGTGGCGAGACGCGTCCGGCGGAGAGACGTTCGCCGTCGAGGACCCGGCGACGGGCGAGGCGCTCTGCGAGGTGGCCGACGCGACCGCCGAGGACGCGACCGCCGCCCTCGACGCAGCCGTCGCGGCCCAGACGGACTGGGCGGCCACCGCGCCCAACGAGCGCTCCGAGATCCTCCACCGCGCCTTCCTCGGGCTCAACGAGCGCGTCGAGCAACTCGCCCTGCTGATGACCCTGGAGATGGGCAAGCCGATCGCCGAGTCGAGGGCCGAGATCGCCTACGCGGCGGAGTTCTTCCGCTGGTTCTCGGGCGAAGCGCTGCGGATCGACGGCACTTACAAGGTCGCCGGGGCGGGCACCGGCCGGGTGCTGGTGATGCGCCAGCCCGTCGGCCCGTGCTTCTTCGTCACGCCGTGGAACTTCCCGACGGCGATGGGCACTCGCAAGATCGGCCCGGCGATCGCCGCCGGCTGCACGATGGTGATCAAGCCGGCCCAGCTCACGCCGCTGTCGATGCTCGCCCTGGCCGAGTTGTTGCGCGACTGCGGCCTCCCGGACGGCGTGCTCAACGTGATCACCAGCTCGTCGGCGAGCGAGGTGGCGAACCCGATCCTCGGCGACCGCCGGCTGCGGAAGCTGAGCTTCACCGGCTCCACCGAGGTGGGGCGCAAGCTCACCGCGCAGGCCGCGGACAACATCCTCCGGGTCTCGATGGAGCTCGGCGGCAACGCTCCCTTCCTGATCTTCGAGGACGCCGACCTCGACGCGGCGATCGAGGGCGCGATGGTCGCGAAGATGCGGAACGTCGGGGAGGCCTGCACCGCTGCCAACCGCTTCCACGTCGCCGGTTCGGTGGCCGAGGAGTTCGCCTCCCAGCTCGGCGAGCGGATGGGCTCGATGAAGGTTGGCCGGGGCACCGAGGATGGCGTCGAGGTGGGACCATTGGTCTCGGAGGAGCAGCGCTCCAAGGTCGCCGAGCTGGTCGACGACGCAGTCGGCAGGGGCGCCAAGGCGATCGTCGGCGGCGCCCGCCTCGACGGCGCCGGTTACTTCTATGAGCCCACCGTGCTCGGCGGTATCACCGGCGATGCCCGGTTGTTGCAGGAGGAGATCTTCGGGCCGGTGGCGCCGGTCGCCTCCTTCGACTCGGAGGAGGCGGCGGTCGCGGCGGCCAACGACACCGAGTACGGGCTGGTCGCCTACGTCTACACGCGCGACCTGAAGCGGGCGCTCCGTGTCTGCGAGGGGCTCGAGACCGGGATGGTCGGACTCAATCAGGGGATGGTCTCGAACGCCGGCGCCCCCTTCGGCGGGGTGAAGCAGTCCGGCGTCGGCCGTGAGGGCGGCGACGAGGGGCTCGGCGAGTACCTGGAGACCAAGTACGTCGCAGTCAGCCTCTGATGCGGGCGTTCGCCTGCACTCGCGACGAGCGGGTCATCCGACTGGACGGGGATGGCACGTCGTGGGAGGCTCATCCCGCGCTCGAGGGCGTCCCCGCGGGCTGCGTCGCGGCGGATGGCGAGCGGGTCCTCGTAGGTACCCAGGGAGACGGCGTCCTGATCAGCGCGGACGGCGGCGGCGAGTGGGATCGGATCGATCTCCCCGAGAGCGATGTCCTCTCGGTGGCGATCAGCCCCGCCGACGGCGCCCTCTACGCCGGTACCGAGCCCAGCTGCCTGTTCGTCTCCAGGGACGGTGGCGATTGGACGGAGCTAGAAGCGCTCCAGGAGATCCCGTCGCGGGATCAGTGGAGCTTCCCGCCCCGGCCCTGGACTCACCACGTTCGCTGGATCGCGCCCGATCCGCATGAGGCAGAGCGCATCCTGGTCGGGATCGAGCTCGGCGGTCTGATGTTCACCGATGACGGCGGCGACAGCTTCACCGATCACCGGTCGGGGGCCAAGCGCGATGCTCACTGCATCGCCTGGCATCCCTCCGCCGAGGGGCGTGCCTACCAGGCGGCGGGCGACGGAGCCGCCTGGAGCCGCGACGGCGGCCTCACCTGGGAGGCCGCGGATGCAGGGCGGGACCTCCGCTATTGCTGGGCGCTCGCGGTCGATCCGGCCAGCCCCGAGCGCTGGTATGTCTCCGCCGCCTCCGGCCCGGGGGCCGCGCACGCCGGCGAGGGTGCTCGCGGAGAGCTCTACCGCTGGGAGGAGGACTCCTGGCGCCGGCTCGAGACCCCCGGGGAGTCGATGCCCTACGCGCTCGCCTTCAGCGACGGCGCCCTGCTCGCCGGCATGGCCGACGGCCGGGTGCTGAGCAGTGACGACGGTGGGGACAGCTGGGAGGAGACCGGGGTGCGGGTCGGCTCGATCATCGCGATGGCGGCGGCCGGCTAGCTCAGCTCCTCGGGTCCGCGCACGGGGCCCGGATTCGACCGCCGCCTGAGCCTCGCGATCGCCTAACGGCCCTTCGGAGTGGGTACCGATATAGGGATGGCTGTCACCGCGACCAACCGCAGCCTGGGACCCGCCGGGCTGACCCTGGAGCGCACCGGCGACGCGCTTTGGGAGATACCCCGCCGGGGCGGGATGCGGGTGCCCGCTCGGCTGTTCGCAGATCAGCGGATCGTGGACGCGCTTCAGGACGATCGGGCGCTCGAGCAGCTTGCGAACGTGGCGACCCTGCCCGGGATCGTCGACGCGGCGCTCGCCATGCCCGATATCCATCAGGGCTACGGCTTCCCCGTCGGCGGCGTTGCGGCAACTGCGCCACCGGATGGGGTGGTCTCGCCCGGCGGCGTTGGATACGACATCAACTGCGGCGTCCGCCTCCTCGCACTGCCCCTGGGCGACGCCGAGCTCGGCGATCGAAAGGAGGCACTGGTCCACGCGATCTCGCGCGAGGTCCCGACAGGGGCTCGGGGCGGGGGCCTCACGACAAGCCCCGGCCAACTCGACAGAGTCCTTCGCGAAGGGCCCAGCGCGTTGATCGAACGAGACGTCGGTACCCCCGACGACGCAGAGCGAACGGAATCCGGCGGTCGTCTGGAGGGTGCCGACCCGCAGCAAGTCTCGGCGCGGGCTCGTCAGCGAGGCTCGGACCAGCTCGGCACGCTCGGCTCGGGCAACCACTTCCTCGAGCTCGAGCGAGTCGCCGAGGTCTTCGACCGCGAGCGAGCTCGAGCCCTCGGCCTCTCTGTGGGTCAAGTGACCGCGCTGATCCATTCTGGCTCGCGTGGCTTGGGGCATCAGGTCTGCACGGACTTCGTCAAGAAGATGGATGGTGCGGTCGCTCGCTACCAGATCGAGCTACCCGACCGCCAGCTCGCCTGCGCTCCCCTGGGCTCGCCCGAGGGGCGCGCCTATCTCGGGGCGATGGCTGCAACGGCCAACTTCGCATTCGCCAACCGCCACGCGATCGCGGCCGGGGTGCGCCGGGCGACCGCCGACGTGTTCGGTGACGAGGTCGCCGGCGAGATCCGCCAGATCTACGACGTCGCCCATAACATCGCCAAGCTCGAGGTGCACGGCGGACGAGAGGTCTGCGTCCATCGCAAGGGCGCCACCCGTGCCCTTCCGGAGCAGCCCGTCTTCATCCCCGGAAGCATGGGTACGGGCAGCTACGTCCTCGCCGGGCTGCCGGAGGCGAGCGAGCGGACATTCGCGACCGTCTGCCACGGGGCGGGCCGCCGCCTCAGCCGAACGGCCGCGCGCAAGCGGATCGGCGGGGACGAGCTCCGCCGGGAGCTGGAGGGTCGCGGAATCACCGTTCGCTGCCCGTCGAACCGCGGCCTCGCCGAGGAAGCGCCTTTCGCCTACAAGGAGGTCGACCACGTCGTCGAGGTGGTCGAGCGAGCAGGGCTCGCGACGCGCGTCGCTCTACTTCGCCCGATTGGTGTGGTCAAGGGCTGAGTGTGTACCGCTGGGTCGAGCACACCGGCGAGCTGGAGGTCGAGATCGAGGCAGAAAACGAGGCGGCGGTGTTCGAGCAGGGCTTCGAGGCCATGCGCGATCTGCTTCGGGACGGGGTCGAAGAGACTCAGAGCGCGACCGAGACGAAGCGCATCAGCCT
Organism: Actinomycetota bacterium; assembly: GCA_046725395.1. Classification (GTDB taxonomy): domain Bacteria; phylum Actinomycetota; class Thermoleophilia; order Solirubrobacterales; family 70-9; genus DASUPK01. The sequence goes on from JBKOYL010000049.1 coordinate 4,616, forward strand.
CAGCGCTCCAGATCGTGGTGCCTTGCTCGCGGATTGGCTCTCGGAGCTCGCCTTCCTGGCAGAGGCGGAGGGGTTCCTTCCCGACCGGCTCGACGCGATCGAGCTTGGCGGGGACGGCCTGGTCGCCGAGCTGATCGGCTCGAGAGGGGACGCCCCCCACCTCGTCAAGGCCGCCACCTATCACCGGCTCGCCTTCGAGCGGCGCGCCTCGGGATGGCACGCCCGGATTGTGCTTGACGTTTGAATCCGCGTTGATGCGGCTGAGAGGAGTCGAACCTCCACGGCCCTTGCGGGCCACAAGGCCCTCAACCTTGGAGTGAGGGATCAGCCGGGATCGGATTCACTCGTTTTGCGGGGCTTTCGTGTTACTGAGGTTTCGTCAGTTTCGCTCAAATTGGTACCCAAATTGGTACCCAAAGCGAAGGCGCGCTCGGCCATCTGAGCCTCATGCTCCGAGGGCGCGTAGTCGGCGTAGATCAGGGTGGTCTTGAAGTCGCGGTGACCCATCCACTCCTGCAGGGTGCGGAGGGGGACGCCCGCCGCCGCCATCCGGGTGCCGAAGGTGTGGCGGAGGTCGTTGAAGCGCACCTCGCGGACCCCGGCGGCCTTGAGCGCCTTCTTGAAGCGGCGGGCGAGCGCCGAGTGATCGGGCACCTCACCTGTCTCCGGATGGGGGAAGACCAGATCATCGTCTCCCTGGTAGGCGGAGCGTTGGTACTGGCGCTCAAGCTCCCCGGCCACGCGATCGACCATGGGGACCGAGCGCGAACCGCGCTTCGACTTGGGGGTTCCCCAGTATCCGCGCACATAGTTCTGCCTCACCCGTAGGCGGCCGGCGGTCCAGTCGACATCCCGCCAGCGGAGTCCGAGGAGCTCGCCCTGGCGTAGCCCGGTCATAGCGGCGGTCATGTAGAGGGCGCGGTCGGTGGGGCCGAAGGTGCCGGCTTGCGGGACGGCCCCCAGGAGGGCCTCGACCTCCTCCATGGTGAGAAAGTGGATGTCCGCGCTCTCCTCCACCTCCGGCCGCTCCACCCGATTTGTCGGGTTGGCGTCGCACCACCCCCTCCGCTGGCCGAACTCGAAGATCTGGTGAAGCAGGGTGAGCGCGTTCCGCGTCGTCTTCGGACCGGCGCCTTCGCGGCGGATGACGGCGACGAGCTGCTCGATGTGCTCGGGTTCGATCCGGTCAAGGGTGTGTCCGTCGAGGTGAGAAGCGAGGTGGGTGCGCAGCAGTGAGGCGTAGGTGTTGAGCGTCGTCGGCTTGCGCCCGAGCGCCTCCAGGTGGTCGATCAGCCGGAGACCAACCTCCTCGACAGTACGGCTCTCGCCAGCCCCGACCGTGGGCACCTCGGCCTCCATCTTGCGGCGCAGCTCGCGCTCTGCCTGCGCCCTGGTGAGCCCCTCCCGGCTACCCGGCCTGCGAGCGCGGCCGACCCGGCGTTTCACCTGGCGACCGCCAACCCACCACTTCCCGTACCAGACCAACGGCTCTCTCTCGTCCCGGCGGAGGAACAGTGAGCCGCTGCCGTAGGACCGCCTTGCCACTTCGTCGAGTATCACCCACCCATAGAGAGGCCGGCGGGCTGGGACTCGAAGATGGTTCCAATTTGGGAGGTCTCAACGCTTCGAAGTGGCGGTGTGAAGCGACTTGGATCTGCGACGGCTAAACGACAGCCGTGAGCTCGAAACGACATCGCGCCTCACCTCACACTTCGCGCTCGCTTCCACGCGAGGGGAGGCGTCAGCTCAGCACGCGCCGTCGCTGCTGGTTGTCGTCCTGAGCAGTAGCGACACCTGGTCGAAAGAAGCCACGCCGATGCTTCCTTTCAGAGACGAGGCCCTCAAGTCGCCCGGCTGCGGGGTGTCGGATCTTCACCCGTAGCGGGACCGAGGTCGGCCAGCGCGCGCTCCGCGTCGGTATATGCAGCGATCCTTGTGACCTTGCCGTCGCGGACGTCGAAGACGGTCGCACCCGGCGTCGGCATCTGCCCGAGCTCGACGCCGCTCATCCTCCCTCGTCCAGTGTTCCTCGTTAGCACAAGTACTCGGTCGCCCTCGAGCTCCCGATACTCCTCGGCCTCGGTGTGAAATTCCTCCCAAGAGCTCAGCCAGCGGCGCCAAGCCTCTCCCATCGCGTCTATCCCGGCCCAGGATCCGGCATCCAGATCGCCGACGAGGACGAACTCAATCTCGGGGTGCGCCCACTCGGTCGAGCGGTAGTCGCCGCGCTCCCAATCCGAGAAGATCGAACGCACTAGCTCCAAGTTCGACGTCACGGATCAAGTATCTCGAGAGACGCACGCTCGAGGTGTTCTCCTGCGACACCGTCCCCGCAGTATCTCGCGCGCCTGCTTTCACGCGAAGGGAGGCGCGAGGTCTACGGCGTGGAAAGCGCCCCTTTGCATGGAAAGCAACGCTCTTCGCCGGGCGCTCGCTTCTCGCGCAACGCGAGGGCCGTCGACGCAGGGGCGGCGACTGGGCTTCGCGCGCGGCCCGACGACTAGGATCCGCCTTTACTCGATCGACTGTTGCTCACCCAATCGATAGGAGGCCCGATGATCGGCGTGCTCGTGACTTTCACGCAGACCGACGAGGTCGATCGCTCAACTCTCGCGAAGATTGCCGACGAAGAGCGAGGAACGTTCGAAGGCATGCCCGGCCTTCGCTTCAA
>JBKOYL010000035.1:0-20052 GCA_046725395.1 Actinomycetota bacterium
TGATGCGAGGGTGCGCCGTCAGGCGCAACCCGTCTTGTATTGGTTCTCTTACTTCTCCGTGCCGGAGCCCTCGACCGTGCCCTTGCCGATCTGCACGCGGGTCGGCTTGGCCTCGGCCGGCTTGGGGACCCGGACCTCGAGCACGCCGTTGGCGAAATTCGCCTCGATCTTGTCGGGGTCGATGCCCTGCGGCAGGCTGAGCGAGCGCGAGAAGCTGCCGAATGACCGCTCGACGCGGTGGTAGCCCTCGCCCTTGTCCTCGTGCTCGGCCTTGCGCTCACCGGAGACGGTCAGGACGTTGTCCTTGATCTCGATGTTCACGTCGTCCTCGGTCATGCCGGGCAAATCGCCGCGAAGGACGAGGTGGTCATCGGTCTCGACCAGGTCCATCGCCGGAATCCAGCGCCGCGACGTGCGGTCTGTACGGCCCTCGAAGAACCGGTCGAAGAGGCGATTCATGTCGCCCTGAAGCGAGTCGAGCTCGCGAATCGGGTCCCAACGAACCAGTGCCATAACTCTCACCTCCTTCGGCTGGTTGCTTGCCGGTTTGGCTTGTCAGAGCCAAAGCTCATTATTACGGCATAAGTATAAAACCTAAGTGGGCTTGTATCAAGTCTGATCGCGCAGGGACCGGGCGGTCATCGCCTCGGGCTGCGGGATCCCCAGCAGGTCGAGGGCCGTCGGGGCCACGTCGGCGAGGATGCCGCCCTCCAGCAGTGCGATCCCCTGCGCGGTCGCGATCAGCGGCACCGGATTGGTCGAGTGGGCGGTGTTCGGCGAGCCGTCGGGCTCGAGCATCTGCTCGCAGTTGCCGTGGTCCGCGGTGATCAGCAGGGCGCCGTCCTTCTCGTGCACGGCTCTCACGACCTCGCCCAGCCGGCGGTCGACCTCCTCCACTGCCGCGACCGCGGCGGGGATCACGCCCGTGTGTCCGACCATGTCGGGGTTGGCGAAGTTGATGATCCCGAAGCGGTAGCCGTCCTCGCTCCAGTGCTCGGTGAAGAGCCGGGCGGCTGCCGCGGCGCTCATCTCGGGCTTGTGGTCGTAGGTGGGAACTTCGCGTGGCGAGTCGGCCAGGAAGCGCTCCTCCCCGGTCCACTCCACCTCCCGCCCCCCGTTGAAGAAGTAGGTGACGTGGGCGTACTTCTCGGTTTCCGCCACGTGCAGCTGGCGCTCGCCCCGCTCCGCGATCACCTCGGCCAGCGTCGTCTCCGGCTCCCTGGGCGGGAAGGCGACCGGGTATGTCCAGCCGTGCCGGTACTCGGTCATCGTCGTCACCTCGAAGGGGCCGGACCCGCCGCGATCGAACTCGGCGAAGTCGGGCTCGCCGAGGGCGCGGGTCAGCTGTCTGGCCCGGTCGGGCCGGAAGTTGATGAAGATGAACGGCTCGTCGGGCTCGGCGCCGTCGTAGTCCCCGATCACCAACGGCTCGATGAACTCGTCGGTGACGCCGCGCTCGTAGGACTCTCGGATCGCGCCGACCGCCGTCTCGGCCCGCGGCGCCTCCGCGTGGACAATCGCGTCGTAGGCTCGCTTGGTCCGGTCCCAGCGCCGGTCGCGGTCCATCCCCCAGTAACGTCCCATCACGGTCCCGATCCGGCCGGTGTGGCGAAGCCACCGCTCGGTCTCCTCGACGTAGCCGGCGCCGTTGTGCGGCAGGGTGTCCCTGCCGTCGGTGAGCGCGTGCAGCACCAGATCCGAGACACCCTCCTCGCCGGCCAGCTCGATCACCGCCTCGATGTGCTCCCAGCCGGAGTGGACGCCGCCGTCGGAGATCAGCCCGATCGCGTGCAGGCGCCCCCGGCGGGACTCCCGTGCGGAGCCGCAGGCGTCGCGGAGGGCGGGATTCTCGAAGAAGCTGCCGTCGGCGACCGCGTCGTCGAGTCGCGCCAGGTCCTGCTTGACGATCGCGCCGGCGCCGAGGTTGAGGTGACCGACCTCCGAATTGCCCATCTGTCCCGCCGGCAGGCCGACGTCGCGGCCCGAGGTGCGGAGGGTGGTGTGCGGATACGAGCCCCAGAGCTCGTCAAAGACCGGCGTTTCCGCCTGCGAGACGGCATTGCCGGGACCCTCCGGCGCTATCCCCCAGCCATCGAGGATGACCAGCGCCAACGAGGGGACCGGGAGGCTGGTCGGGCCGGCCGGCAGCGGACTCATCGGGCGGCGTCGAGGATGGCGGCGAAGTCGTCGGGATCGAGGCTGGCGCCCCCGACCAGGGCACCGTCGACATCCGGCTGGGAGATCAGCTCCGCCGCGTTGTCCGGCTTGACCGAGCCTCCGTAAAGGATGCGGATCGAGGCCGCGGCCTCGCCGGAGCGCGCCTCGATCAGGCCGCGGATCAGCGCCATTGCCTCCTCCGCCTGCTCCGGCGTCGCGGTGCGGCCCGTCCCGATCGCCCAGATGGGCTCATAGGCGATCACGACCTCGCCCAGCCGCTCGTCGGGAACGTTGGCGAGGTCAGCCGCGATCTGGTGCGTGAGGAGAGCCTCGGTCTCATCCGCGTCGCGCTGGATGAGCGTCTCCCCGACGCAAAGGATCGGTTCCAGGCCCGCATCGAGGGCGACAAGCACCTTCTTCGCGAGTGCTTCATCGCTTTCGTTGAAGTACTGGCGGCGCTCGGAGTGCCCGAGGATCACCCCCTGGACGCCGAGCTCGAGCAGCATCGGTGGGGAGACCTCGCCGGTGAAGGCTCCCTCCGGCTCCTCATGCATGTTCTGCGCGGCGACACGTACCCGGCTCTGCACGCACAGCTCCACTGCAGTCTTCAGCGACGGGAAGGGCGGGCAGACCACCACCTCGGCACCGGGCTCCTCGGCACGTGGCAGGAACTCCGCGAGGAAGCGCTCGGTCTCTTCGACCGTCTTGTGCATCTTCCAGTTGGCCGCAAACAACCTCCGACGGCTACCTCCTCTGACTTCCCTCTCGGAGGTGCCTTGCATCACCCTAGGCATCGCGGAGCGCCTCCACTCCGGGGAGATCCCGGCCTTCAATCAGCTCCAGCGAGGCGCCACCGCCGGTGGAGATCCAATCGATCGAGTTGGCGAGGCCGAACTTGTGCAGGGCGGCCACCGAGTCGCCGCCTCCGACAACGGTGTGCCCGGGCGCGCCGGCCACCGCCTCGGCGACGGCCCGCGTGCCCGCGTCGAAGGGCTCCACCTCGAAGGCCCCCATCGGACCGTTCCAGAAGACGGTCCCGGCCCGCGCGATCCGCTTGCCGAAGTTGGCCGTCGTGTTGGTGCCGACGTCGAGGCCCATCCAGCCCTCCGGGACGTCCACTCCGTTCAGCTCGCGGGTCTCGGTGCCAGGCTCCAGCCCCCTGCCCAGCACCAGGTCCTCCGGGAGCTCCAGGATCGAGTCCGAGCCCTCGGCCTCGCCGAGAACCCGCTTTGCCGACTCGACCCCGTCGCGCTCGACCAGGGAGTTTCCGGTGTCGCGTCCCTCGGCCTTGAAGAAGCTGAAGCACATCGCGCCGCCGATCAGGATCTCCTCGGCGAAGCCGAGGAAGCGATCGATCACCCCCAGCTTGTCCGTGACCTTCGCGCCGCCAAGCACGACCACCAGCGGCCGCTTGGGGTCGTCGCGGACCGCCGTCAGCTCCAGCATCTCCCTTTCGAGCAGCAGGCCGACGTAGCCGGGCAGGTGGTGGGCGATCCCCTCGGTGGTGGCGTGCGCGCGGTGCGCGGAGCCGAAAGCGTCGTTGACGTAGACATCGGCCAGCGCAGCGAGCGCCTCGGCCAGCGCGGGATCGTTCCTGGTCTCGCCCGGCTCGAAACGGCTGTTCTCGAGCAGCAGCACTTCGCCGGGGCTGAGGTCCGAGGCCATCGCGGAGACCTCCTGCCCGATCACAGCGGAGGCCAGCTTTACGGACGACCCGAGCAGCTCTCCGAGCCGCCTGCCGACGGGCGCCATGGAGAGGTCCGGATCGATGCCCTTCGGACGACCCAGGTGCGAGACCAGCACCACGCTCGCGCCCCGCTCTCGCAACAGCTCAATGGTCGGCAGTGAGGCGCTGATGCGGGTGTCGTCGGTGACCTCGCCCCGCTCGAGCGGTACGTTGAGGTCGGCGCGCAACAGGACGCGCCTGCCCTCTACCTCCGCATCTCTGACGCTCGCCTTGGTGAACGAGCGCGAACCAGTGGAGTCAGGCACCGACCGTCGCCGGCTGCAGCACCTTCTCCGCCAGCTCGACGCAGCGCATCGAGTAGCCCCACTCGTTGTCGTACCAGGAGAAGACCTTTACGAAGCGGCCGTCGACGACGCTGGTCTGCTCGGCGTCGAAGATCGACGAAGCCGGGTCCGTGACGATGTCGGTCGAGACGATCGGGTCCTCGGTGTAGCGGAGGATGCCGGCGAGCGGACCGTCCGCCGCCTCCTTCATCGCCGCGTTGATCTCCTCGGCCGAGGTCTCACGGCCGACGTCACAGGTCAGGTCGACGAGCGAGCCGGTGATCACAGGCGCGCGAATCGAGACGCCGTTGAGCTTGCCCTGCAGCTCCGGGATCACCAGGCCGATCGCCTTGGCGGCGCCTGTCGAGGTCGGGATCAGGTTGACCGCCGCGGCCCGAGCCCGGCGGTAGTCCTTGTGCGGCATGTCTTGCAGGCGCTGGTCCGCCGTGTAGGCGTGGATGGTGGTCATCAGGCCGCGCTCGATGCCGACCGTGTCGTTGAGGACCTTCGCGACCGGCGCGAGGCAGTTGGTCGTGCAGGAGGCGTTCGAAATGACGTTGTGCTGCTCGGGGTCGTAGGCGTCGAAGTTGACGCCGAGGGCAATGGTGACGTCGGGCTCCTTGGCTGGGGCGGAGATGATCACCTTCTTGGCGCCGGCCTCGAGATGCTTGGCGGCGTCGTCGCGAGCGGTGAACAGCCCGGTCGACTCGATCACGACCTCGACGCCGAGATCGCCCCAGGGGAGCGCGGCCGGATCCTTCTCGTTCAGGACCTTCAGCTCCTTGCCGTCGACCGAGATCCCGCCGTCGGTGGCCTCGACCTCTCCAGGGAAGCGCCCCAGGACCGAGTCGTACTTGACCAGGTGGGCGATCATCTCGGCGTCGATCAGGTCGTTGACCGCGATGAAGTCGAGGTCGGAGCCGGCATCCAGGGCCGCCCGGAAGATGTTTCGGCCGATGCGCCCGAAGCCGTTGATGCCCACCTTGACTGCCATCTGAAGTCCTCCTAGGGGATTGGGGTCGTACTCAAATTACCGACCTTGCAGCGAGCCCGGCCCTGAGCGCCAGCTATCGCTCGTGCGCGACGGCCACCTCGACCAGGTAGCCGTCCGGGTCGTTCAGCCGGCACGCGTAGTTCCCGGGGCCGAAGGCGGGGGCGCTGCCCGGCCCAGCCACCGGGTCGCCGCCGTTCGCGGAGCCGGACTCGAACGACGCCTTGACTGCCGGGATGCTCTTCGCCGGGAATGAGATCAAGCCGTAGCCCGGCCGCTGCGCGCCCTCCTCGGAGATGAAGAACTCGGGCTTGATCAACCCCCAGCTCACCGAGTTGGCTGGCGCCTCCTGACGTCGCCAGCCGAGCGGGGCCAGGATCGAGTCATAGAACCGTCCGCTGCGTTCGAGGTCGGAGACTTTGACGGCGGCGTAGTTGAGCATCAGCGGGTGGTGTCCGGACGAGACGATCCCCTGCGCAGGGCCAACTTATACGGGATCAGGAGGGACGAGTCAGCGGCGGGGCTCCCAGCGGAAGAACCGGATCGCCACGAGGAGCCCGAACACGCCCCAGGCCGCGACGACCGCCAGATCGCCGAGTTCGAACCCAGAACCCGCGGTGTTGGGGTCCCAGGCGGTGAACATCGCCTCGAAGAAGTGGCGGATGGGGAAGGCATCAGCGAAGTTGAGAACGCCATTCGGAAGCTCATCCTGCGGGATGAAGACGCCGGACAGGAAATAGAGCGGCAGCACGGTGGCGTTGGTTACGGCTGGTGCCGCGTCCTCCGTCGGGATCACTGCGGCGAGCGCGAACCCGAGGCAGGAGAAGGAGAACGCCCCGACCGCGAGCGTGACCAGCATCGCCGGCATCGTGTGGGTCGGGATCTCGACCCCGTAGACCAGCGCTCCGATCACGCTGACCAGCGCCACCATGATCAGTGAGATCACCAGCGAGTTGCCCACCCGTCCCGCGACGAACGTGGCCGGGGGCAGTGGGGTCCCCCGCACCCGCTTGAGCTGGCCCGCCTCCCGCTCGGCGGGGAGGTTGGTGGCGAGCTTCACGGTGGTCGCCGAGATCACCGCCAGGGTGATGATCGCCGGAACGTAGTACGTCGCGCCCTCGACGTCGAGGTCGGAGATATCGGCGTTCTTGAAGACGCTGGCAAGGATGAACAGGAAGATCAGGGGCAGCAGCGCCGTGAAGAACACGGCAGCGGGATTCCGCCAGAAGACCTTCTGATCGAAGCGGAACTGATGGAGGATCAGGGCGACGCCACTCACCTGACGGCCCTCCTGGCGGCCCCGGCCGGGTCGCCGTCGGTCAGCTCGAGGTAGACGTCCTCGAGGTTCGGGGCACCCACCGTGAGACCGGGAAGCCCCACGCCCGCGCGCTCGGCCCACGTGGTCAACTCCCGCAGAACGGGGACCGGATCGCCGACGTTCATCGTGATCGTGCCCGCGTCAACGCGAACCTCGGTGCCCAGCCCGGCCGGAAGGTCCTTCGCCTCGACGCCCTGCGGAAGGCGGAAGCGAATCTCCGTGCGCAGGCCGCGGTCTGCGAGCGACTCCGGCGTCCCGGTGGCCACGATCCGGCCGGCTGAGAGGATCGCGAGGCGGTCGGCGAGCGTCTGCGCCTCGTCCATGTAGTGGGTCGTGAGGAAGACGGTCTTGCCGAGGCGGCGCAGCCCGGCGATCATGTCCCATGCCTGCCGGCGCGCAGAGGGATCGAAGCCGGTGGTCGGCTCATCCAGGAAGAGGAGCTCCGGGTCCCCGATCATGGCGAGGGCGACGTCGAGCCGCCTCTGCTGCCCTCCCGAGAGCTTCGAGGTCCGCACATCGGCTTTCTCCTGCAACCCCACCAGCCCCACCGTCTCGTCCACGTCGCGCGGGTGGGCGTAATAGCCCGCGTACTGCTCGAGCACCTCGCGTGGGGTGAGCTCCGGGACGAGCCTGGACTCCTGCAGGACGAACCCGACCCGCTGGCGCCAATCCCGGTCCGCATGCTGGGGATCGGTCCCGAGCACGGTCACCTTTCCCGCGTCCCGGCTCCGATACCCCTCGAGGATCTCGACGGTGGTCGTCTTGCCGGCCCCGTTCGGGCCCAGGAAGGCGAAGATCTCGCCCGCGCCCACCGCCAGGTCGATGCCGCGCACCGCCTCGAAGTCGCCGTATGACTTGTGCAGCCCATGGACGCTGATGACGGAATCGGCCATGCCGCGGATGTTATGGACGGTCCCCTCCCGTGGCGCATACCGCGGAGGTGCTCGGGCTCGGGCCCGAGTCCTGCTAGCGGGCCGCGGGACCCGGCTCGAGCTCGACGTCCCGGTGCACGACCTGGAGCTTGACGTCTCCCCGCTCGCTGAGCTCTCGGGCGATCCGGTCTGCAACCGTCACTGACCGGTGCCGCCCACCCGTGCAGCCGACGGCGATGGTCAGGTGCTGCTTGCCCTCGGCCACGTAGGCCGGCAGCAGGAACTGCAGTAGCGGCATCAGCCGGCCGTAGAACTCGCCCGCCTGGGTGCCGGACTCGACGTACTCGCGGACGGGCTCGTCGAGGCCGGTCAGTGGTCGGAGCTCGTCCACGTAGTGCGGGTTGGGCAGGAAACGGACGTCGAGGGTCAGGTCGGCGTCCGACGGCGGCCCGTTCTTGAAGCCGAAGGTAAGGATGGTGAGGGCGAGCTGGTTCTCCTCCGCGCCCCGGCCGATCAGCTCGGTCGCGATCCGGCGGCGGAGGGACCCGCCGGTCAGTGAGGTGGTGTCGATGACGACGTCGGCCCGCTCCCGCAGCGGCGCCAGCCGCGTCCGCTCCTCGCCGATGCCGTCGACGATCCTCCCGCTGCGGGCCAGCGGGTGGCGCCGGCGGGTCTCCCTGTAGCGGTGCAGAAGGGTCTCGGTGTCCGCCTCGAGGAAGACGACCTTCAGGTCGAGGCCGCTGGCCTCGAGCTCGTCGAGCACCGCCAGCAGGTCCTCGAAGTACTCGCCGCCGCGCACATCGGTGACCACCGCCGCCTTCTGCACGCCGCTGCCCTCGTGCCTGAAGAGCTCCCCCAGGCCGCCGATCATTCGCGGCGGCAGGTTGTCGACGCAGAAGTAGCCGCCGTCCTCGAAGGCGGCGATCGCCTCCGACTTGCCGGCGCCCGAGTACCCAGTGATCACCACGAGTTCGACGCGCTTGCCGCGGGGACCGGCGCCGTCTCCGCCTTCCGCGGCTCGGTCTGCCATCAGCCAGCCCTGTGCAGTTGCCGGTGGATCTCGCGAGCGAGCTTACCGGGGACCCCGGGCACCGCCTCGAGCTCCTCGCGACTGGCAGTGAGCAGCCGGTCTGGGGAGCCGAAGTGGCGGAGCAGCGCGCGCTTGCGCGCGGGCCCGACGCCGCGGACGCCGTCCAGCACCGAGGCGGTCATCGCCTTGTCGCGGCGGCTGCGGTGGTGGGTGATCGCAAACCGGTGGGCCTCGTCCCGGACCCGCTGCAGGATCCGCAGCGAGTCCGAGCGCTTCTCCAGCAGGATCGGCTCCGAGCGCCCCGGCACGAACACCTCCTCGATCCGCTTCGCCAGGCTGATCACTGCCACGCCTCGCTCCGTCAGCGGCTCGAGCGCCTTCATGCCGGCCGAGAGCTGGCCCTTACCGCCGTCGATCACGATCAGGTCGGGCAGCGCGGCGAAGCTCGCGTCGCGATCCGAGTCGTGCGGCGAGATGTCGGCCTGCTGCAGGTAGCGGCCGAGGCGTCTGGTCAGGACCTCCTGCATCGCCGCGACGTCGTCGGGCCCGGGGCGCCGCCCCCGGCGCGGGCGCGCACCGTCGCCGTTGACCTGGTCGAAGTCTCCTCGGATGTTGAATTTGCGGTAATCGGACTTCTTCGGAGCACCGCCCTCGAAGACGACCATCGAGGCGACCGTGTGCGTCTCGCCGAGGTTGGAGATGTCGAAGCCCTCGATCCGGACCGGCACCCGGTCGAGGCCGAGCGCCTCCTGCAGCGCCGAGAGCGTCTCCACCCGCTGCTGGCGGCGGTGCTCGCGCCGCAGCTTGTCCTGGGCGAGCGCGAGCTTGGCGTTCTTCTCCGCCAGCTCCCGCAGCCGACGCAGGTCGCCGCGGGATGCGACCCGCACCTCGACCTGAGAGTCCCGCTGGCTGGAGAGAGCCTCCGCGAGCACCCCCGTGCGGCCCGTGAGCTCGGGACCGACGATCACCCGACCGGGAACCGCCGGCGCCGCGCCGTAGTACTGGAGAAGGAAGGTCTCCGCCACATCGCCGGCGTCGCGCTCGACCTGAGCGCCGTCGCCGTCCTCCCCGGCGAGATAGAAGCCCTGCCGTTCGGCGAGCACGCCGTCGCGGACCTGGAAGACCTGGGCATTGGCGTCGCCGCCCTCGACCGCGACCCCGATCAGATCCGCGCTCCCCAGCGAGCCCCCGGCGACCTGCTGCCGCTCCATCATGCTCCGCACGGCGCTGAGCCGATCCCTGAACAGGGCTGCCCGCTCGAAGTCCCGGGCATCGGAGGCCTCCTGCATCTTCTGATCGAGGTCGTCGGCGATCTCCTTGTAGCGGCCGGAGAGGAAGCCGACGATGCGGTCGATGTTGCCCCTGTACTCCTCGCGGTCGATGTAGCCCACGCAGGGCGCCTGGCACCGCTTGATGTAGTAGTCGAGACACGGCACGCCGGAGCGGCGGCCGGGCTCGGCTCCCTCGCAGGTCCGGTACTGGAAGAGCTTGCCGAGCAGGTCGAGTGTCTCGCGGACCCGCTTGGCGCTCGAGAAGGGACCGAAGTAGGCTCGATTCGGCCGGTGCCGCTCACGGGTGAAGTAGACGCGGGGGAACTCCTCGTCGAGGCTCACGCCGACGTACGGGTAGGACTTGTCGTCGCGCAGGCGGATGTTGAAGCGCGGCCGGTAGCGCTTGATGAAGCTCTGCTCCGCGAGCAGCGCCTCGGGCTCGTTCTCGGTGACCAGGAACTCGATCGACTCGGTGCGGTCGATCAGCTCCGCCGTGCCGCCCAGGCCCGCGCCGCGCGCGCCGCCCTTGCCGGCGAAATGCGAGGCGACGCGTTTGCGGATCGAGTTCGCCTTGCCCACGTAGAGGGCGTCGCCCGCCCGGTCGCGGAACACGTAGACGCCGGGAGCGTTGGGCAGCTCCCGTCGCTGAGTCTCCAGATCGCGGGTCGCGCTGACGCGCGCCCTCGCATCTTCGCTGCTCTTCGCCACAAATAGAAGGGTAGGCTCCGCGTCCCCGCGGCTTAGGAGGCTTGTGATGGCAAGAAGCGCACAGAGCGAGGTCCCGCCGCTGACCGGCGATCCGCCCGACCTTGGGACCACGCAGATCGAGGTGGACGGCCCGGTGGGAACCCTGACGCTCAACCGGCCAGATGCGCTCAACGCGATGAGCCCGGAGCTGATCGGCGAGCTCACGATCGCGGCCGCCTGGCTCGCCGACCGCGCGCCGATCCGCGCGCTGGTCGTCACCGGCGCCGGCCGAGCCTTCTGCTCCGGCGGCGACGTCAATTGGTTCAAGCGCGGGGTCAGCGACGAGGGGGTCGACCTGCCCTCGGAGGTGCGCCGTGGCGCGGAGGCGCTCCACAACGCGATCGTTGACCTCCGCCGGATCCCGTATCCGGTGATTGCCGCGATCAACGGGCCCGCGGCCGGCGCGGGGATGTCGCTGGCCCTCTCCGCGGACATCCGAATCGCCTCCGAGGAAGCCTTCCTCGCAATCGCCTACGGGCGGATCGGCGCGGCCCCGGACGGGGGCATGACGTACTTCCTGCCGCGCGTCGTCGGGCCGGCGAAGGCGCTCGAGCTGGCGCTCAACGACCCGAACCTCGACGCCAACTCGGCGCTCCAGGCGGGGCTGGTCAGCGAGGTCGTCCCGGCCGACCAGCTGCTCAGCCGTGCCCGGGAGAAGGCGGAGAAGCTTGCCGCCAAGGCGCCCTACTACGTGCGGATGACCAAGCGCTTGCTGCACCAGAGCATCGAGAACTCGATCAACGACCACCTGCAGCTCGAGCGCCACGGCATCGCCGACAGCATGGGCACCGAGGACCTGAAGCGCGGGGTCACCGCCTTCTTCGCCGGCGAGCAGCCCGAGTTTCACGGCGACTAGGCGAAGACGCCGAACGTCCCTGAGGGCCCGCCATAGGCCCCGTTCCGGGACGTTCGGCAATCCGACGCGCTTCGAGGGGCGTAATAAAGTGACTTACCTGGCGACGAGAGAAAGGTGACCCGGATGAGACGAGCTTCTGCAGTGCTGGCCATCGCCGCGCTCGCGTCCCTCGGCCTGGCGGCCTGTGGCGGGGACGACGACAACGAGAACACGGCGGCGTCCGCGCCCGCGACGACTGCGCCCGCGGGAGGCGGCGGGGGATCGACCGTCGACATCTCAACCCCGTCCGGGGCCGACCTGGCCTTCGATCAGAGCGACGTCAGCGCGAAGGCGGGCAGCGTCACGATCAACTTCGACAACAAGCAGGCGCTTCAGCACGACGTCAAGGTCGAGGACTCCTCGGGCCAGGAGCTCGGTGGAACGGATCTTGTCTCGTCGGGGACCGCAAGCGCGACCGTCGACCTCCAGCCCGGGACCTACACCTTCTTCTGCTCGGTTCCCGGGCACCGCGAGGCTGGAATGGAGGGAACCCTGACGGTCAAGTAGTCTTGCGACCCCGCGACTCGTGCTATTCGGGGAGGGCTCGGCCGACGGAGTCCGCGACGCAGGCCGGCTTGTCCGAGCCCTCCACCTCCACCGTGAAGCGCGTGACCACCTGCCACCAGCCGCCGTCCAGCTCGTCGACCTCTGTGACCTCGGCGGTGGTGCGGATCCTGGAGCCCGCCGGCACCGGGGCCGGGAACCGGACCTTGTTCCAGCCGTAGTTGACGCCGAGCTTGAAGCCGGTCGAGCTGAAGAGCTCGAGCCGCATTCCCTCGATCAGCGACAGGGTCAGGTTTCCATGCGCAACCGTCGTGCCGAACGGGCTCTCCCGCTTGGCGCGCTCGACGTCGGTGTGGATCCACTGGTGATCGCCGGTGAGGTTCGCGTAGGTGTCGATGTCCTTCTGGGTGACCTCGCGCCACTCGCTCGGCCCGATCGTCTTGCCCCGTAGGGCCTTGAGCCCATCGATTCCCTGGATCTGGACGGTTGCCATGGCCGCACCCTAGCGGCACCGGCTATGAATACGTCTCTGAATCGGCGGTCCAACACGCGTCGTGCGGTCGCGGCGCCCACCTGCCTGGCGCTCGCGCTCGCCGTCTCCGCGTGCGGCGGCGGAGGAGGGGATGACGGACCGGGATCCAGCGAGCTCAACCTCGTGATCGGGAACGTGCTCCCCCTCACGGGCAGCTCGAAGGCGCTCGGCGAGTCGGGCCAGAAAGCGTCCGATGTGGCGATCGACCAGATCACCGACGCGATCGGCGAGGCCGACGCCGACCACACGGTCCGTGCCGTCGAGAAGGACCAGGGCAAGGGCTCCGATTCCGCAAGCGAGGCGGCCGAGACCCTGGTCAACGACGATCGCGTGAGCTGCCTCACCGGTCCCTGGTTGCCCGACGCCGTGGAACAGACCGCCCACGACATCGCCGTCCCCTCGAAGGTGCTCGAGATCGTCCCCGTCCCCACCGGCGAGGACGCCGCCGAGCTCAGCGACCGGGATCTCCTCAACAGCACCGCCCTTCCCGAGTCGCTCGAAGGGTCCGCGCTGTCTGATGCGATCGAGCGCGACCTCGGCGGCGCCGAGGGCTACACGGTCAACATCGCCGCCTCGAACGACGGCTACGGCGACGCGCTGACCCAGGACTTCATCGAGGCTTGGCAGGACAAGGACGGCACCGTGGGCGGCCAGATCGTGCTGGCGCCGCCCCCGCTGAGCAGCTCGTCCGGTAGCGCCTTCTCCTCCCAGGCGCAGGAGATCACCAGCGGCAGCCCCGACGCAGTCCTGCTGATCGACGACCTCGATGGCTTCTCGCAACTGGCGCCAGCTCTCTCAGGGAGCTACGGCTGGGATCCGGAGGCCGCCTGGGGCAGCGACCAGCTGGTCTCGCCCGCCCTCCCGGTGCTGGTCGGATCCGAGGTGATCGAGGGGATGCGGGCACTCGCTCCCGGCATCCCGAAGGGCGAAGCCGAATCGGCCGCGTTCGCCCAGGAGTTCAAGTCAGCGGATCCGCGCGACGTCAAGCTGGCCCCATTCGCCGCGCAGGAGTTCGACGCGACGGTGCTCTGCTACCTGGCAGCGGTCGCCGCCGGCTCGACGGACGGGCAGGAGATGGCGGACGAGCTGATCGACATCACCGCGCCCGGAGGCGACGAATTCAGCTGGCAGCAACTGCCCGACGCGATCAAGGCCCTCGAGGACGGCGAGGACATCGACTACACCGGTGCCTCCGGGCCGATCGACATGGACGTCCGCGGCAACCCCACCAGCGGCGTCTTCGACGTCTTCCAGTACACGGCCGACCGGATGCAGGTTGTGGGCGAGGTCTCGGCCGAAAAGCCGAACCCGGCGGGTCCGTAGCGCCGGCTGGCGAAGCCGTCACTTCACCAACCGCACCTCCAGCGGCGGCGCCAGCAGCACCCCGGCCCCGTCGGCCAGCGCGAGGATGCGAGCGACGTAGGCCCGCGTCTCCGGATAGGGCGGCACGCAGCTGCACGCCGCGACTGCGCCGGGCCCGGCGTTGTAGGCCGCGAGCGCGAGGGGCACCGAACGGAACCGCCCCAGCAGGTCCGACATCAGGTGCGCCTGCGCCTCGATCGACGCGCTCGGATCGAATGGGTCGCTCAGGCCGTAGCTTCGGGCCGTCGACGGCATGAACTGCGCGATCCCGAGCGCGCCGGCGGGCGACACGGCGCGCGGGTTGAAGCCGGACTCGGCCATCAGCTGCGCCGCGAGCAGGCCCGGCGAGACATTCCAGCGGGAGCCCGAGCGGAGCAGCGGCTCCCGGTACTGGGCCGGCACGAAGCCGGGCAGCCCCGAGCTGCCTTCGGCGAGCTCGCGCTCGCCGCCGGGGGCGATCGCGTTGCCGGCCTCCGAGCAGGGGGGTGGGCCGGCGGTGAAGCCGAAGTGCCAGGCCTCCCAGCTGTACCTTCGCACGAAGCCGAACCGGGTGGCGTTCGCCGCGAGCCACCCGTACGCCGACGACGGCCCGATATCGAGCTCGGTCGCGCAGCGGTGCAGCGAGTGGCCCGGCGGCGCAACCCAGCGGGGGTCGGGATGGCGAGCGAAGAGCTCGGCCTGCTCGGCGTCGGAGCGAAAACCCGAGACGACCACCAGGTCGATCCCGGCCCGGCGCGCCGCGGCCGCCATCCGGTCGTACGCCGCGGCGACATCCGGCCTCATCCCCTCGCCGTCGCGGTAGACGAGCGGGCCGGAGTAGCCTCCGCCCTCCGCGACCGCAGGCATCCCGGTCCAGGACGCCGACGGGGCGGAGGCTTCGGCGACCGCGCTGGCCGCGACCCGGATCGGCGGGCGCCGATCGAGCCGGTTGCCGCCGGGGAGCCCCTCCGGGTCGATCTCGGCCGTCACCGCGACCCGTGCCTGCAGCGGCGGGCTGGACGCCTGGTCGGGAAAGGAGACCCGCAGGCGCGCCGGATCGACGCGGTTGCGGCGCGCCGCATCGAGCGCCGCCAGCCGCGCCCTGGCCAGGTACTGCGCAGGCGAGAGGTGCCGGGGATTCGCCGATCCGTCCGGCAGCCTCGCGGGCGCCAGCAGGCGGGGGACGTCGTCGCGCATGCTGCGCGCGGCGGAGAGCGCGGCCAGGTCGGCCGCGCGCTGCACCCTTCCCTTCCCCGTCGCGGCTCCCCCGATCGCCGCGAGCGCGAGAGCGCAGAGGATCAGGATCAGCCCCGCCCCGAGCAGCGCCGGCAGCGCCTGCCCGCGCTCGCTGCCGCGCGGTGGCCCCGTCCTGCCACCGGAGGGCCCGAGGTCGAGCAGGCGCCTCGCCGCCCTGCGAGCCGCATCGGAGAATCGGCCGCCCGCCCGGACCCCGGTCAGGGCGCGCCGGGCGGCGAGCGGGGACGGCGCCCGGGTAACGACCCGGGCCGGCAGACCCCGGCGCCCCAGCTCCTCGACGGCCAGGGCCGCCAGCGATCGCTCGCCGGGCAGAGAGACGAGTAGGCAACCACCGATGCTCTCGAGCTCGGCCCAATCGAGCGGCGGCACCCAGAGGCGGCCAGGCAGGTGGACGACGGCGAGCTCGGCCCGCGATCGCGAGATCGCCCCCGTCAGCTCGGCGAGCTCCTCACCCGGGTCGGAGAGGGCGAGATGGCAGATATGACCCCGCGCGGCGGCCCGTTGCCCAGCCGAGCGCAGCGCGTCCTCGAGGCGCCGGGCCGACGGCGACGCCAGCAGGGTCGGACCGCGACGCTGTGCCCGCTCGCCGACCTCGACCAGCAGCGTCGCGGCGCCGGTCAAGACGGCCGCCTCGACCGCCACGCCCGCTGCCAGGCCGAGGCTGAGCCGGCGATCCGAGCCGGTGGCGAGGATCGCGGGGATCACCGGCGATCCCCGCGCGGCGGCCGCGACCAGGCCTCGGACGTGATCGCGAGCACATCCCCCAGAGCCGGGATCGGCGCGGGGGGACGGAGCTCGACGATCACCCTGCCGGCATTGGCCCTCACCCGAGCGCGGCCGCGCGCCCAGCCCGGCAGCGCCTCGCGGGCCGCCGTCCGGGCGTCCTTGCCGGCCGCGCCGGCGAGTGCGCCGGCCTCCGCGGCCCCGTCCGCGATCGTCAGCGAGTATCCGACCAGCAGCAGCTGAAGCGCCAGGGCGGCCGCCAGCGCCAGCGCGGGGAGCGCCGCGACCAGCTCGACGGAGGCCTGGCCGGGGTGCGACCGCCTCTCAGCCGGCGGCATCACCGAGCCTCGATGAAGCCGAGACCGACGGGAGCCTGACCCCCGGCACGAGCGCCGGGATCCTGACCCGGACGCGCACGCCATCGGCGTCGGCGATCACCGCGCCCTGACGCAAGGCGCCCGGCAGCGCATGCCGGGCGGCCGCCTTCGCATTGGAGCCGACCTCCTGCGCGCGGGCGCCCGCGCGGGCCGCGTTGCCGGCCGCCCACAGCGCCCATCCCACGACCGCCGTCTGCGCCGCGATCACCAGGAAGGCGGCGAGGGCCGGCAGCAGGGCGACGAACTCGACCGAGGCCTGACCGGGAGCCGCCTTCCTGCTTCTCCACGTCCTGAACACGCGCCGACGCTAGGTCCCGCCTCGCGCCGCGAACTGCGTCGGCCGTTACGAATCAGCGACGGATCAGTGCCCGTCGCGTGCCGCCGAGCCGGGCCCTAGGAGTAGCTCGTCGCGTCGCGCCAGATCAACACGATCACGGCGACGCACGCGGCCACCAGGGCGATCCAGAGGACGAACCCTCCGTTCCAATCGATGAAATCGTCGTAGGCGACCACCAGCAACGCGATCGCGCCAACGGCGCCGAACAGGCCGGCCCTGCGCACGTCGGTGAGAGTCGCCAGCGTCATCTGCTGCTCTCGATAGACCCTGTAGAGCAGCCAGGCGATCGCGGCGAAGAAGATCATCGTGAGCGCGGCCAGGACCGTGTCGGCCGCTTCCCCGCCACCGGGCAGGAAGTCGACGGCTGCCGCCAGGGCGGCGATGATCGCCACGTTCCGGATCGTCTGCAGCATGCCCGCCGATTCTAGATGGGGTGCGGCGGGCGGCCGAGGCGCTTGCGGTGAAAGCGATGTCAAACCACTTTCGGCAATTTGCGGGAATCGAGCGGGCAGAAATTGCGAACAAACTGCGTCGTCGTTAGCGTCTCCCCGCGAATGGCGTCGCCACTCTCGACACGCCTCGAATCCCCAGCCGACTCCGACCTCGCCACCACCGCCCTCCGCTTCGCGCGCCGCGTCCACCTCGGCCAACACCGAAAGCAGACCAACGAGCAGTTCGTCGAGCATCCCATCGCGGTCGCCAGGCTGCTGTCCGACTCCGGTTACGACGGTGCGCTGATCGCCGCGGCCTACCTCCACGACGTCGTCGAGAAGACGGACGTCCAGCTCGACGAGATCCGAGAGCGCTTCGGCCCGGCCGTGGCGGGCCTGGTCGAGTCGCTCACCGAGGACCCCGAGATCCCCGACTACGCCGAGCGCAAGCGCGCGCTCCGCAGGACGATCCTGGAGGTCGGCGGGGACCCGGCGATCATCTACGCCGCGGATCGCGTAGCCAACATGCGTGACTGGCGAAAGGTGGCCCCGGAGGATCGATCCGCCTGCGGTGAGCGGCTCGGCACCACCATGGCGGAGCGGCTGGAGCTGTGGAGCGAGGACCTCGAGGAGCTCCACGAACTCGATCCGGACGCTCCGTTCCTGGAGGAGATGGAGAGCGAGCTCGACGCCCTCCGCGCCAAGGCCTGACGCAGCCTACGGCTGCTCTTCCTGCTCCAGGCTGATCCGACGGATCACCGGCATCACGATCCAGGCGAGGACCAGGACCACCAGGATCGCCACGGTGAAGAGCGCAGGCGCCGGGCTCTTGAAGAGGATGTCTGCGATCAGCAGGACCGCCCCGGCCAGGGAGAACAGCAGCACGAGTAGGCCGGCGATCGCGAGTCGGTTCGAGACGCGCACGAGATTCTCCTTGTCCCGCATCCGGAAGAGCAGCCGGTGGTTGGCGGTTGGAGCGATCAGCAGGGCGGTCGACACGCAGGTCGACATGAGCACGGCGAAGTAGAGGTCGCGCTGGAAGGCGTCCAGGCGGGTGAAGCCCTGGGAGAACGGGACGGTCAGGAGAAACGCGAAGAGGATCTGCACGCCGGGCAGCGCGACCCGGAGTTCCTGGAGCAGCTCGCCCAGGTTTCGATCCGCCCGTTCCTCGGGGGTCTCTTCACGGCCGCCATGGTCGCCTCGCTTGTTGGAACTCGAGGATTCGGGCGTCATGCCTACTTGGTGCTCATCACCACGATGCCCAGGACGATCGACCCGATAACCACTAGCGACGCGATGACTGCGAGCCCGCCGGCGGCGGTCGCGAGTAGCGGGCGCTCGTCCCGCATCATGTCGGCCGAGCGCGTCACCCCGAAGATCAGGACGGCGAACGCGGCGGTGATGCCGACACCGGCGGCAAGCGAGGCCGCCACGGTCTGCAGCAGGTCCTTGGTCTCGACGATCGTCGCCAGCACGGCGAGGCCTAGGCCGGCAGCGGCTCCTGCCGCAGCCGGCGGGTGAATGCCAGTGCCAGGCCGGCGATCCCGAGGGCGGAGACCACCACCGGGCCAGCCGCACCGTCTCCGAAGAGCTGGCAGAACCCGTAGGTTGCGGCACCCATCGCCGCTGCAGCGGGCAGGGTGAGGAGCCAGGCGGTGACGATGGTGCCCGCCACGCCCCAACGCACCGCCGAGACCTTCTTCCCGGCGCCTGCCCCAATGACGCCGCCGTTGATCACGTGCGTCGTCGAGAGCGGAAAGCCGAAATGCGATGAGGCGAGGATGACAGCCGCCCCGGCCCCCTGCGCGGAGAAGCCCTGCGCCGCGTCCATCTTGATGATCCGGGTTCCAGTCGTGCGGATGATCCGCCAGCCGCCGGCGTAGGTCCCGAGCGAGATCGCGGTCGCGGCCGAGATCACGACCCAGGTCGGAACGTCGGCGTCCGACGCAAGGTCGCCGTTGGCGATCAGCGCCAGCGTGATCACGCCCATCGTCTTCTGGGCGTCATTCGTGCCGTGCGCCAGGGCCAGCATCCCCCCGGAGATCACCTGACCGAGCCTGAACCCGCGGTTGACGGGCCCGGGCCGCTCCCTGGCGAGAATGCCGTAGGTGATGTTGATCGCGATCGCGCCTACCGCGAAGGCAAGTATCGGCGCGACGACGGCGGGGATTAGCACCTTGCCGAACAGGCCGTCGGAGATCACGGCATCCGCCCCTGCAGCCGCGAAGGCGGAGCCGACGACCCCTCCGATCAAGGCATGCGACGAGCTGGAGGGAAGTCCGTAATACCAGGTGGCGAGGTTCCAGACGATCGCTCCGACCAGGCCGGCGAAGACGACCGTCGGCGTCACCGCGTCGGAGTTCACCACGCCCGTCGCGACCGTCGCCGCAACGGCGAGCGAGATGAAGGCCCCAAGGAAGTTGAAGATGGCGGCGTAGGCGACCGCCAGCCGGGGCGGCATCGCGTGCGTCGAGATCGAGGTGGCGACCACGTTCGCCGTGTCGTGAAAGCCGTTGGTGAAATCGAAGACGAGCGCGGTCCCTACCACGATGACGAGGACGACGTCGCTGCTCACGCGTTCTTGATGACGATGCCCTCGAGGATCGAGGCCGACGTCTCGGTGGCGTCGATGGCCCGCTCGAGCCTCAGGAATATGTCCCGCCATCGGATCACGACCATCGGGTCGATCCTGTCCGCGAACAGCGAGGCCACCGCGTCGCGGTAGATCCGATCGCCGTCGTTCTCGAGACGGTGGATCTCGATCCAGTAGTGGTCGAGGTCCTTGAAGCCGCGCAGGTTCTGGAGCAGTCCATAGAGCTGCTCGCAGCACTTGACCAGGACCTCGGCCAGCGCCTGCGCCTGGTCCATCGGTGCCTCGATGTGGTAGAGGCCCATGAAGTCCGCGACCTCCTCGATGTAGTCGACGATGTCATCCATCTGCGAGGCGAGGGTGTGGATGTCCTCGCGGTCGATCGGCGTGACGAAGGTCGTGTTGAGCCGCTGGATGATGTCGTGCGTGATCCGGTCACCCTCCTGCTCGGCCTTGAGGATGTCCGTCGCGAGCCCGTGCTCGTCAGGCCACTTCTCCAGCATGTCGCGAAGCAGCTTCGCCGTTCGGAGCGTGTTCTGGCCCCCCTCGGCGAACAGGTCGAAGAAGACGCGGTCCTTGGGGACGAGTGAGAACCGGGCCACGGGCGGCCAAGCTAGCAGGCGTCCCCGGGGTGGGGCAGCGCCTCAGAGGGTCGTTCTCGCCACGGCC
>JBKOYL010000044.1:0-12368 GCA_046725395.1 Actinomycetota bacterium
TCCACACGGATTTCGCCGCAAATCAAGCGGGTTTCGTTTCTGCTTTCATCATCCGCGATGGCGTCTTCGATTCCCGGCGACGATCTTCAGGAATTGGAGGCGCGACAGGATCCGCGACTTCTGCGGGCCCTCGACATCGTCGCTCCCGGCACCGCGCTCCGCGAAGGGATCGACAACATCGTCCACTCACGTACCGGTGGGCTGATCGTGATCGGAGACCCTGAGGAGGTCTCCTTTCTGTTTTCGGGCGGCATCAGCCTCGACATCGACTACACGCCGGCCCTGCTCTACCAGGTGGCGAAGATGGACGGCGCGATCGTCCTCAACGAGCAGGCGACCAAGATCGTCTGCGCCAACGTCCAGCTGATGCCGGACCCCACGATCCTCTCGTCGGAGACGGGGACGCGCCACCGGACCGCCGAGCGCGTCTCCAAGCAGACCGACGCGCTGGTCGTCGCGATCTCCGAGCGCCGCGACGTGGTCTCGCTCTACCTGGGCGGGATGAAGTACATCCTCCAGGACATCCCGGCGGTGCTCGCGAAGGCGAACCAGGGGCTCGCCACCCTCGACAAGTACCGCGCCCGGCTCGACGCGGTCTCCACCCGCCTCACCCGGCTCGAGTTCGAGGGCGGCTCCGTCCTCTACGACGTGCTCTCCGTCTTGCAGCGCGCCGAGCTCGTCACTCGGATGGCCGTGGAGGTCGAGCGCTACATCGTCGAGCTCGGCACCGAGGGCCGGTTGATCGAGATGCAGCTCGAAGAGACGATGGTCGGCGTTGCCGCCGACAAGGCGGCGCTGATCCGCGACTACTCGGTGGAGGACACGGAGGAGAACCTCGGCACCACGCTCGCGCAGATCGCCCGCATGCCACACCAGGACCTGCTCGACTTCGGGCGCCTCGCGGAGCTCCTCGGCTACGACCGCAAGGTGTCCACGCTCGAATTCCCCGTCTCGCCCCGCGGCTACCGCGTGCTGGGGCGGATTCCGCGCCTGCCCAAGCTGGTGGTGCAGCGGATCATCCATGAGTTCGGCGGCCTCGACGAGGTCCTGGCCGCGAGCGACGATGACCTCGAGGCAGTCGAGGGCGTCGGCGCCGGACGCGCCAAGGACATCCGCGAGGGCTTGCGCCGGCTTCAGGAGGTCGATCCGGTCGACCGTTACTTGCAGAGTTGACGGCCCCGCCAAGCCGTCCGACGAAAGGAGAGACCAATTCCCGATCTGACAGCAGAGGAGGTAATGGAGGACGAGGCGTCGGTTGCCGGCCTCGAGCTCGAGGTGCCCCAGATCAACTTCGAGGTCGGTGACAACGTCGTCTACCCGCACCACGGAGCGGGAGTCGTCCTGAAGAAGGAGACGAAGGATCTGATGGGGGAGAAGCGGGACTACCTCACCATCAACATCCTTCACAACAACATGACCGTGATGGTTCCCTGCGAGAACGCGAGCCGCGCCGGGCTGCGCCGCGTGATCGACGAGGAGCAGGTGAAGAAGGTGATCGGCGTCCTCACCGACGAGGTCTCGGAGATGCCGAAGAACTGGAACCGCCGCTTCAAGCACAATCGCGAGAAGATCAAGACCGGGGACGTCTACGAGCTCGCCGAGGTGGTTCGCAATCTCGCCATTCGTGAATGGGAGAAGGGGCTCTCCACTGGAGAGAAGCAGATGTACACCCGGGCCAAGAAGATCCTCGCATCCGAGTTCATGTACGCGCTGGACAAGGATGAGGAAGGCGCGGAGGCCTACCTGGACGAGCTCCTGGAGGAGCGCTTCGGAGCCGCAAAGGCGACCGCGTAGCGCCCTCGCATCGGCCGTGATCGCGGCCGCCGGCTCCGGGCAGCGGCTCGGAGCCGGCGGTCCGAAGGCCATGGTCGCCCTCGCCGGGCGGACGATGCTCGACTGGTCGCTCGACGCCTTCCGAGCGGCGGAAAGCGTCGGCGAGATCGTCGTCGCCGCGCCGGCGGGGCAGGAGGGCGCGGTCGCCGACCGCGGAGTCGTCGCCGTTGCCGGCGGTGAGCATCGCTCGCAGTCGGTCGCGAATGCGCTCGAGCTCTGCGCCGGCGAGATCGTCGTCGTCCACGACGCGGCGCGGCCCCTGGTCACCCCGGGCCTGATCGAGGCTGTGGTCGGGGAGCTGGCCGCCGATCAGGAGGCCGCCGGGGTGATCGCTGCGACGCCCGTCACCGACACCATCAAGCAGGCGAGCGAAGGCGATCAGGTCGAGCGCACGCTCGACCGCTCCGGGCTCTGGGCCGTGCAGACGCCCCAGGCCTTCCGCGCCGAGGCGCTGCGGGAGGCGCTGGCGGATCCGGACTCCCTGCCGGACGCCACCGACGACGCCATGCTCGTCGAGCGCCGGGGCGGCCGGATTCTGATCCATTCGACCTCTCCGGACAACATCAAGGTGACTACGCCGATGGACCTGCGGGTCGCCGAGTTGTTGCTCCGCGAGCGAAGCTAGGCTCCTAGACTCGCCGCGATGAAGGGCGTCGTCAAACCGAAGCCCGCCTGCCGCCACTGCGGAGCGACGCTCGATCACTCCTGGAGTCGCTGCCCACGCTGCGGGCGCCGCTCGCTGCTCACCCTGATCCTGCCCCGCGGGCCTCGGACCTGAGCGCGCGCTGACGCCGGCGGCTAGCGGCGCATCAGCACGTAGACCAGCGCCACCGCGAAGGTCAGCTCGCCGACGCCGAGCGAGGTGCCCAGGTTCTTGGCGCCGAACAGCTCGGCGAGGCAGACCCCGGCGGCGAACGCCGCCAGCACGATGGCGAGGTTGGCGGGCAAGGACGGGACTCTATTTGGGTGTCGCCCCGCCGACTCTCATCTGCCGGCGACTTCTGCCGACCGGAAGGCCGCCGGCCTCGCGGGCTTCGTCATGGAGGTGGGCTCGGCGGCGTCGCTGGTAGAGCTTGCGTTGGATGAAGAGGGTGACGATGCCCGCGACCAGGATCGCGGTCAGGTTGACGACGAGCTGCTCCTGGGCGCCCACCCACTCGTCCCCGTCGCCGTAGGCAGCTGCGACGCCGATATTGGCTGCCGCCGGAATCGTCGTGACGGAGATCAGCACGCCGACCAGGGCCCCGGACTTCGCGCTGGTCAGCGACAGCATCCCCGCCGTCCCCGCGAACAGGGCGACGACGAACGAGAACTCGTCCGGGTCCGAGATGAAGTTCGTGAAGGGGTGGTCCGAAGCGGAGAACCCGCTCGGGGTCAGATCGAGGCCCCTGATCGCGAGGGCGAACAGGCAGGCGGCGGTGATCCCGAGCGGGAAGCCGATAACGAGCGGCAAGAGGGATCGCTTCACCACGTCACCCCTGCGCTGAACCGTGGCGACACAGAGGCCGGCGATCGGGCCGAACTCCGGGCCGACGACCATGGCGCCGATGATCAGGATCGTCGAGTCGAGCAGGATGCCGACCGAGGCAATCAGGCAGGCCAGCACCATGAATAGCAGGAAGCTCGCGGAGAGCTCGGTGTTCTCGGAGGTGCGCGCCTCGACCTCCTCCCAGACCACCGCGTCCGAGGGGGCGCCTGCAGCCGCCTTCTCTGCACGCTCTCCGGCCTCCGAGATCTGGGAGTCGATGTCCTCCATCGCGATCGACCCCTCCTTGTGGATGCCGAACTCCTTCAGATCGCCGACGATCACGCTGGCGTCCTCGCGAGCGACGTCGCAGAGGATCACGTCACCCTCCGGCTTGTGGGCGGCCCGCTCCAGGTAGACGAGGTTGCAAACGGACGGCGTCGCCTTGAGCAGGTCGAGGGCGTGCTCGGCGGTGTGGCTCGGGACGACGATCCGCAGGTGGACCACGCCGGGTAGCGTAGATGCGGTGCTGACGGACTACCACCTGCACCTCCGACCCGACGATCCCCAAGCGACCGCGGACGAGCACTTCACCGAGGAGAACGTCGATCACTACCTGGCTGCCGCCGAGGAGCACGGCATCGCCGAGCTCGGCGTCTCAGAGCACGTCTACCGCTTCTCGCAGTCGCTGGAGGTCTGGGATCACGTCTTCTGGAGGGAGCAGGCGAAGGACGACCTCGACGCCTACGCGGAGTTCGTGCGGACGACGCCCCTGCGGCTCGGGATCGAGGCGGACTTCGTTCCGGGGACCGAGGATCGGATGGCCAACCTGCTCGAGGCCCGCGCCTTCGACTACGTCGTCGGCTCCGTGCACTTCCTCGGCTCCCGCGCCGTCGACCACGAGGGCTACGACGTCTGGGCGGACGAGGCTGACCCCGATCGCGTCTGGACCCGCTACTTCGAGACGCTCGCGGAGGCGGCTCGCTCGGGGCTCTTCGACATCCTCGCCCACCCGGACCTGGTCAAGGTCTGGGGCAAGGGCCGGCCGATCCCGGATCGCGATCTGCGCTTCTTCTACGAGCCGGCGGTCGAGGCGATCGCGGAGTCCGGCATTGCCGTGGAGGTCTCGACCGCGGGTCTGCGCAAGCCGGTGGGCGAGATCTACCCCTCACGCGCGCTCGCGGAGATGTGCGCGGAGGCGGGCGCGGAGTTTGCGCTCTCCTCGGATGCCCACCTGCCCGAGCAGGTGGGCTATGGATACGACCAGGCGATGGAGTTCCTCGAGGGCGTCGGCGTCGGGCGCATCTGCGTCTTCGAGTCGCGGAACCGGCGGCTCGAGGAGATCGGCCGCACCGGGGTTGATGCCGCTGAGCTCGCCGATCGCGGCGGGGCGGAGACCTGATGGCGCTGCGGGTCGGCATAGGCGTCGACAGCCACCGCCTGGTCGATGGAGAGCGCCTCGTGCTCGGGGGCGTCGAGATCCCCCACGAGCGCGGCCTCGCCGGCCACTCCGACGCGGACGTCCTCACCCACGCGGTCATCGACGCGCTGCTCGGCGCCTGCGGCCTCGGGGATCTGGGCGAGCTCTTCCCCGAGGACGAGGACGAGTGGCGCAACGCCGACTCCATCGACATGCTCAGGATCGTCGTCGGCCGGCTGCCGGGAGCTGTGGCGAACGTCGACGTGACGGTGATCTGCGAGGAGCCGAAGCTCGCCCCGTACAAGGCCGAGATCTCGTCCCGGCTCAGCGGGGTGCTCTCGGCCCCGGTCAGCGTCAAGGCCTCGACCAACGAGGGGATGGGGGCGATCGGCCGCGGGGAGGGAATCGCCTGTCAAGCGGTGGCCCTGGTGGATACGGGTGCGGACGTTCCGTTTTGACGGCTTCGCCATCTTCATCAAACGGGTTGCGCTCGCACGCACCTTCTCATCTGCGCTGGCGCGCGCTCTCGCATCTTTCGCACCCATAAGCTTGTGGCGGATGGCGCAGGACCGGCTGAGACAGGGACTCTCTGGCATCGCGTCGCGCGTGCCGGCGCTGCTCGGCGACGCGGCCTTCGAGGTTCGGGTGTTCTCGGAGGTCGGCCTGCTCCGCCCGATCCGCCCCGACAAGCTCGCCAGAGTGGCGGAGCGGTACATGCGCTGGGGGGCCTCGCCGGCCTTGGGCTCCACGGCGAACGCGATCACCGCTCCGGACCGCACGGCGATCATCGACGAGGCGGGGACGCTCACCTGGGGGCAGACCCACCGCCGCTCCAACGCGCTCGCCCGCGCCCTGCGGGAGGAGGGCGTGGGCATCGGCGACGGGGTGGCGATCATGTGCCGCAACCACCGCTACTTCATCGAGGCGACGATGGCCTGCGCCAAGCTCGGCGCGGTCGCCCTGTATCTCAACACCGCCTTCGCCGGCCCCCAGCTCGCCGACGTGATGGAGCGGGAGAGCCCGGCCGCGCTGATCTACGACCAGGAGTTCACCGACCTGCTATCCGGAGCCGCCAGGGGGCGGCGCCGCTTCGTCGCCTGGGAGGAGCGCGACGGAACCGAGGAGACCACCTTGGAGGAGCTGATCTCGGGCGCGCACACCGAGGATCTCGATGCGCCGCCGGACCACGGGCGCTACATCATCCTCACCTCGGGGACCACGGGGACGCCGAAGGGCGCCCAGCGCAGCCAGCCGGAGGGACTCAGCGCCCTGGCCGCGCTGCTCTCGAAGATCCCGCGTCGCTCGCAGGAGACGGTGATGATCGCCGCGCCGCTCTTCCACTCCTGGGGGTTCCTCCACTTCATCCTCAGCCTGCCCACTGCGGCAACCATGGTGTTACGGGCGAAGTTCGACCCGGAGGACACGCTGCGGGCCACCGCCGAGCACCGCGCTCGCGTGCTGGCCGTCGTCCCGGTGATGATGCAGCGGATCCTCGCGCTGCCAGAGGAGGTCAAGCGCCGCTACGACCTCTCCGCCCTGGAGGTGACCGCCGCCAGCGGCTCGGCCCTGCCGGGCGAGCTCGCCACCAACTGGATGGACGAATTCGGCGACAACCTCTACAACCTCTATGGCTCCACGGAGGTCGCATGGGCGACCGTCGCGACGCCCGAGGACATGCGCAGCGCACCCGGGACCGCCGGCCGGCCGCCGCGCGGAACGGTGATCCGGATCGTCGACGAGAACGGTAACGACGTGCCGCCCGGAGAGACGGGGCGGATCTTCATCGGCAACCAGCTGGCGTTCGAGGGCTACACCGGCGGCGGCGACAAGGAGCACCTCGGGGACCTGCTGTCCTCGGGCGATGTCGGGCACTTCGACGAGGACGGCCGCCTGTTCATCGACGGTCGCGACGACGAGATGATCGTCTCCGGCGGCGAAAACGTCTTCCCGCGCGAGGTCGAGGACCTGCTCGCCGATCACGAGGCGGTTGCTGAAGCCGCCGCGATCGGCGTCGAGGACGACGAGTTCGGCCAGCGGCTGCGGGCTTTCGTCGTCAAGGAGGAGGGGGCTGAGGTCAGTCCAGACGACCTGAAGGCGCACGTCAAGGCGAACCTGGCTCGCTACAAGGTGCCGCGAGAGATCGTCTTCGTCGACGAACTTCCGCGTAACGCGACAGGTAAGGTCCTGAAGCGCGAGTTGGCCGAGTACGAGCTGGCCGACTGAGCAGACCGAGCCGACCTGGAGGGCCGAATCGGGTGTCCGACACTGACCGCCTTGAGCCGATCCCGGATCCCGGTACGAATGATCCGCCGCAGCCGCCGAACCTCGATCAGATCCGCGGCGAGATCGATAAGGCACGGGCGGCGACCGACCGCTTTCGCGCCAGGGCGACCGAGATGATCGCGGCGCTCCGGGAGCGCGAGGAGGACGCCCGCAACGACGCGACGGCCGCCCGGGATGAGGCCGAGCAGGCGCGGAAGCAGGTGCGCGAGGCGATCGAGCACGTCAAGCGAGTCGAGGCCAGGGTGACCGGCAAGGCGCGCGAGGCGATCCGAGAGGCCGCGCGCCGGGCTGGGCGGGCCGAGCGCAGCAGAGCCCAGCTCCAGACCGCCCTCTCGGACGCGCGGGAGCGGTGCCGCAGGGCCGAGACCAGGGCAGGCGAGCTGGAGAAGCAAACTCGGGCGGGGAGGGAGCGGATCAGGGAGCGCCTGCGCCGGCTCGAGCGGGCGGCGAAGGACGCGGAGGCTCGGGCCGCCAAGGCGGAGGAGGAGCTCGAACCCTCGCGTCAGCGCACCGATCAGGCCGAGCAGGGCCTCGATCAGCTCCGCTCGCGCCTGAACGAGGCGGAGCAGAGGGCGATTGCCGCCGAGGAGCGCGCCGAGGCGGCGGCCGAGACTGAGAAGAACGAGATCGAGCGGCTCCGCCGGGAGATGGAGCGCCGCGTTCGTGAGACGGCGGAGGAGGCGCGCCGGGAGTCCGAGGAGCAGGTCCGGAGGCTCGCCGACCGCGTCGCCAAGGAGGCCGAGGCCCGCGCCCGCGCCGAGGCCGAGTCGAGGCTGAGCCAGGAGGCGGTCAAGCTCCAGCGAGAAGCCGAGGAGCGCATCGAGGCGGCGCGCCGCCGTGCCGAGCATGAGGTCCAGGAGAAGGTGGAGCATGCCCGCACGAAAGCGCTCAGCGGCGCCCTCGCCGACGAATCTGACTCGGACAGCGAGCCCGCCGGCGCGACTGTGCAGCCGCTCGTCAGGAAGGCCGCGGCCGGGGAGCCGGCCGGTACCCGCTACGTCGGCGGACGGCGGCTCCGCACCTTCTGAACCGGCCATGGCGGAGCTCAGCGACTACAGCTTCGGCTCACTCACCGTCGACGGCGAGCGCCACACCCGCGACCTGATCGTCCTGCCCGACCGGGTGGTCCCCGACTGGTGGCGGCGCGAGGGGCATTCGCTCGCGATCGAGGACCTCGAGGACGTGATCGAGGAGTTGCCAGGGCGGCTGATCCTCGGCTGCGGCGCCCACGGCCGACTCGAGCCGCCGCGCGCGGTGCTGGACGAGCTACGCGCCAGAGGCGTCGAGGTCGAGGCGTTGCCGACCGCGGAAGCGGTGCGGCGCTATGGCGAGCTCGACCCCAAGCGGACCGCCGCCGCCCTGCACCTCACCTGCTGACCGTCTGGGCCTCGACCGCGTTCTTCAGATTTAGCAGGGACTGACGGAAGCGGCGGTTGAGTGCCGGGGCGGCCACCCGCTCGGCGATCAGGCCGGCGAGCCCGCCGCCGGCGACCCCGTAGGCGAAGCGGAAGGTGACCCGCGTGCCGCCGTCGCCGAGCTCGCGAAGCCGCCAGCGGCCCCGCTGGTCGACGCCGGTCACCGAGCTCCAGGCCATGTCGCCTTCCGGCTGCCACTCCACGATCTCGATCAGTCCGCCGACCTCGGCAGCGCCGACCCGGATCAGCATCCTGTAGCGGGCGCCGAGCCCGCTGTGGCGATCCCCCGCCACCTCCCAACGCGACAGGCCCTCGATGAACACCGGATAGTTGGCCGGCTCGGTCACGTACTCCCAGACCAGGCGCCGCGGCGCGTCGACCGTGACCTTCTGCTCGATCCTCACGCCCGCCTCAACCAACCACCGGCAGGCGCCTCTCCGCCCCGAGCTCGGTCAGCTGGCCCTGCATCATCGCGGTGATGTCCTCGTAGATCCGGTCCCGGTCCGGCTCGGGCCCGTAGCGCTCGCGCAGGTCGATCGGCTCCATCACCTGGACCGTGATCTTGGCCGGAAGGGGAAGGTGCCCGAGAAAGTCACCGATGTTGACGATCCACGGAAGGGAGAGGTTGACGGGCAGCGTCTTCAGCCGGAAGAGCCTGTCGAGACGGAGCAGCTTGGCGAGGCGCTCGCCGTGGGTCAGGAAGATGGCGGTCTCCTGACCGCCGACCGAGACCACCGGCACGATCGGGACGCCGGTGTCCAGCGCCAGCTTGACGAACCCCCGGCGCCCGGCGAAGTCGATCCGGTTCGCCTCCCAGGTGGGGCGGTTCACCTCCCAGTCGCCACCCGGATAGACCAGCACCGCGGCACCGGCCTCGAGCGCCTTGCGGGCGTTCTCGTGGGAGGCGGCGACGGTCCCGAAGCGGCGCAGGAACGGACCCACGGGCGAGGTCAACACCAGGTTGTGGGCAAGCTGGTAGAAGGGCCTCTCGACCCCGAAGTAGGCGTTGAAGGCGAGCGTGAAGACGACGGTGTCCGGCGTGATCGTTCCCCCCGAGTGGTTCCCGACCAGCAGCACCGGTCGATGCTCCGGGATCCGCTCCATCCCGCGCACCTCGCCGCGGAACCAGATGCTCGCCAGCAGCCAGGCGAGTGGCAGGTGCTCGCGGATGTAGTCCGGGTCGCGATCGTCCAGATCGGCCGTCAGCCGGTTCTGGATCTCCTCGACCAGGCGCCTCAGCAGCGAGGGTCGTCCGAAGCCCCCGGCGCGACCGCGCCGGGGATCTCCTCCGTTCTGGCCCCGCTCCTCGTCGGCCCGGGCAGCCGTGCCTGCACCGCTTTCGGCCATGGCCCCACGATTCTAGGTCGTGGGGCCCGCTAGGCCGCGTCGGCGGCGGCCTCGGCTGCCTCGGCGCCCTGGGCCGCCCGCGCCTTGCCGTTCCCGTTCGCGGCCGCGCCGTTGATCCTGACCTGCAGGCGGCGGGCCGCCCGCCCGACCCGCTTCGCGGCGCGTTCCGCCGCCGAGGCGCGGGCGTGGCCGATGAAGTCGTGAACGAGCGCGTTGGCGTCGACCGGATGCTCGACCTGCGGGACGTGGCCGCACTGATCCAGGACGACCTGCCGGGCCGCCGGCAGGGCGTCGCGAACGCACCGCGAGAAGGCGAGCGGGACGAGCGGATCCTCGTCGCCCCAGACGAACATCGCCGGCGGATCGAGCTCCCGCAGGCGGGTCCAGAAGCCCTTCGGGCCGGTCGGCTCCTCGAGGTAGATGTGGCGCGCCGAGGCGTGGAAGGCGATCCGCGCGTTGACCGAGCGGTAGTTCTTCAGGAACTCCTCGATCGCAACGTCCGCAACCGAGGGATGGATCCGCTCCGGACGGGAGAACATGCTCCAGAACTGCTGGCGAACCAGCGCGTCTCCGAAAGTGTGGGGGATGGCCGCGAGCTCAGGGCGCAGCAGCTTCACGAGGGGGACGAAGTGCCGCCGCCTGCGCCAGGCCATGGATGGGCATAGCAGGCTCAGGCTTTGCACCCGGGTCGGGTTGCTCAATCCGACCTCGATCGCCACTCGACCGCCGAGCGAGTTGCCGACCAGATGCGCGCGGTCGATCCCCTGCGCGTCCATGAACCTGATCACAGCGCGCGCGAACCAGGCCGCGTCGTAGGGCGCCCGCAGCGGCTTGGAGGACGAGCCGAAGCCGGGCAGGTCGATCGCGTGGACCGTGTATTCCGGCGTCAGAGCCGAGACCGTCTCGTAGAAGCTCGTCTTGTCGCTGCCGAGGCCGTGGATGAGGATCACGGTCTCGATGTCGTCGCCGGCGGTCAGCGTCGAGATGCGCGCCTTGCCGGCCTTGACCTCGTGGATGCGGAGGAGCGGCGGCCGCCCGTTGGGGAGCTGGAAGAAGCCCTCGAAGGCCACAGCCAGGTCGAGGTTGCCGCGCGCCCAGAGACGCCGTGAGCGGAACGCGTCCAGGCCCGAGAGCCGGCCCTCGCGGAGCTCCAACCAGGTCGCCGCGTCGGTTCCGATCACCACGTCGGGGTCGCGCTCGGGCGAGACGGTCACCTCGCAGCGCCCGTCGTCCAGCTCGACCGCCCAGCTCAGGCCGAGGTCGTCGAGCTCGATCCGGTAGCTGGCGCGGAAGCCCGGCGGGGCGCCCAGGTATCGGTCGGCGAGGGACGCGAACGCGCCCTCGACAGCTCTGAGCCGGTGCTGCTCAAGCGGTGCTTGAGTCAAGGCCGGCCCAGAGTATCGCCCCGAACGGTTGTTCCCGCCATCAGTACTGGGCTCATATCCGATTCAGCGCGGAATATGCGCAATTCCGCGCCTGAATAGCATCCGCGCGTGGCGCCGATTCGCATTCACGACACCCTCAGCGGCGAGACCCGCGAGCTTGAACCGCGCCAGCCCGGCAAGATCGGAATCTATGCGTGCGGCCCGACCGTCTACGGCCGCATCCACATCGGCAACGCCAGGCCTTTCGTGATCTTCACGCTGCTGCAGCGCTTCCTCGTGCACCAGGGACTCGACGCGAAGCTCGTCATCAACGTCACCGACATCAACGACAAGATCTACGACGCGGCTCGCGAGGCTGGCAAGCCATCTGCCGAGTACGCGGAGGAGATGACCGCGGCGTATATCGCGGACACCGACGCCCTCGGTCTCGGCCGCCCCGACGCCGAGCCGCTCGCCTCGGGGACGATCGCCGAGATCATCTCCCTGATCGAAGCCCTGATCGAAGGCGGCCACGCGTACGTGGCGAACGGCGACGTCTACTTTCGGGTGCGCAGCTTCGACGGCTACGGCAAGCTCTCGAACCGCGATCCGGCGGAGATGGACCAGGGGGAGGAGGCCGGGACCGCATCGCTCAAGGAGGACCCGCTCGACTTCGCTCTCTGGAAGGGCCGCAAGGAGGGGGAGGACACCTCCTGGCCATCGCCTTGGGGGGATGGCCGTCCCGGCTGGCACATCGAGTGCTCCGCCATGTCGGAGAAGGAGCTCGGGCCCGACTTCGCGATCCACGGCGGTGGCATCGACCTCGTCTTCCCCCACCACGAGAACGAGATCGCCCAGAGCGAGGCGGCGCGCGGACTGCCCCTGGCACGCGCGTGGCTGCACAACGGGATGGTCCAGATCGACGAGGAGAAGATGTCCAAGTCGGTCGGCAACATCTTCCAGCTCTCCGAAGCGATCGAGCGCTATGGCGGGCAGACCGTGGTCGCCTACCTCGTTTCGGGCCACTATCGTCAGCCGCTCGCCTTCTCCGACGAGCAGCTCGAGGAGGCAGCGGCGCGCGTCGAGCGGATCCGCAACTACTTCCGGGATGCGCCCGGCGGCGAGCCGGATCCATTCCTGCTCGAGAAGCGAGCGGCGTTCCTCGACGCGCTCGCCGACGACTTCAACACCCCCGAGGCGTTCGCCGATCTCTTCGAGATCGTCGCGGAGGGCAACAAGCG
>JBKOYL010000027.1:0-6499 GCA_046725395.1 Actinomycetota bacterium
AGCGCGCCGCGGCGCGAGCCGACGCCGCGATCGTGGTCTGCGATGCGAGCGAGGGGCTGACCGCCGAGGACCTCCGGGTCTCCGAGCTCGCGATGCGCTCCGGTTGCGCGACGGTGCTGGCCCTCAACAAATGGGACGTCACGCGGACTGACCTCGACGACGCCCGCGCCCGAGCGACCCGGAAGCTCCGGCTGCGGCCCCCGGTGCTCACCTGCTCGGCGCTCACCGGCCGTGGGGTGGCGGGGGTCCTGCGAGAGGCGATCGCGCTGGCCGAGAAGGCGGCGTCGCGCATCCCAACGCCGGAGCTCAACAAGTTCATCGCGGGGGTCGTCGCCGACAGGCCGCCGCCGCAGCGGCACGGAAGGCGGCTGAGGCTCTACTACGGCGCCCAGGTCGGGCGGCGCCCGCCGCGCTTCGCGATCCAGGTGAACGACCGTCGGCTGCTCAGCCGGGCTTGGGCCTTTCACCTCGAGAACCGGCTTCGGGAATCGCACGGGCTCGAGGGCGTCCCGCTGGTGATCGATTATGTCCCGCGCAAGCGGCGTCGCAACCGGAGCGCGGAGCGCTCGCGCCGGGTATAACCGGCTCCTGGTGAGCGTCATGGGAGGGTGCTCCGACAGGAGCAACCCGATTGATGAGGGCGGTGACCCTGGGAGCGGGAAGGATCCCAGCGAGGCCGGCAGCACGGAGCAGTCTGAGCCGCGCCGCAAGCCGCCGGCGGATCTCTGGTTCCGCCTGGTCACGCGCCTGCGCGCGATCCGGTACTGGCTGCGCGAGAAGGGCGGTACCGCCCGGCGAGGGCTGGCTCGCGCCGCCGGGGGCGTCGCCACCTGGTGGTCGAGGCGCCCGCGTGCGACCGGGATCCGGGTCCTCGCCGTTGCGGGGGTGATCCTCCTCTACCTGGTCGTCAAGTACGTCGCGATTCCCGGAGTCCCCTGCGAGATCTCGGCCGCGAAGGAGTGCGCGCCGTCGAACGACACGATCGCCTACGCGCCGAAGGACGCTCTCCTCTACGCCCACCTGACGGTGAACAGCGACAGCCACCAGTGGGAGCTGGCTGAGGACCTGCGCGACGAGCTGCCCAACCTCACAGCGCTGCTCCAGAGCGACACGACCACGTTCGCCACACCGGCGGGGAGGCCCGTCGACCTCTCGCGGGAGGTGTTCCCCTGGGCGGAGGACGACATCGCGCTGATCGGCGTGCCGGGCCCCGGGAAGACGACCCCCGAGGCGTACGTCGTCGGGGTCGGCGATGACGGCGAGGCCAACCGCTTCCTCGCGAGCCTCTCCCCGGGTGGCAAGTCGAAGCACCCGAACGTGGCGGGAACCACGCTGGCGGTCTACTCGAACGGGCTCGCGACCGGCTTCTCTGGGGACCAGGCAGTGTTCGGAAACGTGCTCGCGGTTCGTGCCGCGCTCGAGGCGAAAGCCGGGGGCGCCCCGCAGCTCGAGGGCTCGCCCGAGGACGATGCACGTGAGTCTCTGCCGGATGTACGTCTGGCGGAGCTCTACCTGTCCCGCGCGGGAGTGCAGCGGCTGTTGGCCGGGCGGCAGGGAGGCGCCAGCCAGCTGGACACCTTCGTCGACTACGGCGCGACGACCGGGATGGCCGCCGCCCTTCGGCTCCGCGACGATGGCGTCGAGGTCCACCTGGACAGCCGCTTGGATCCCAAGCTCGAGCAGCGCAGCCCGACGGTATTCGCCACGCTTCCGCCGTTCGAGCCGGGCCTCGCCGACGAGGCCGGGAGCCGGGCCCTCGGCTACATCGGCGTCGGGGAGCTCGGACCGGCGCTCAACGAGGCGATCGCGACCGCCGGCGGCGGCGCCCAGGGACTGGCAGGTTCCCTCCGCGCCCTCGCTCGGAGCCTCCGGCGGGAGGCGGGCGTCGATCCGCTCAAGGACCTGTTGCCCGCCTTGGGCGGGCAGGCCGCTGTGGTCGCCGAGCCAACCGACGGAGTGCCCTACGCCAGCCTGATCGTCGACGGGGTCGACGAGACGAAGGCGAACGCCGCGCTCGCCTCGCTGCAGCGGCCGGTGCTGCGCGCCGTGGCGGCGGCGCCGCAGGCCCCGAGCTTCCAGTCCGAGGACGTCGACGGCGTGACCGTGCACTCGGTCCAGGTCTCGCCGAGCGTCAACCTCTCCTATGCGGTCTTCGATCGCAAACTGGTGATCTCGACCCAGCCGCAGGGGATCGATCAGGTCCGGTCGGGCGGCGAGAACCTCGCGGACAGCGACGCCTACGAGGATGCGACGGATCACCTCGCGGACCGGGTCTCGGCGCTAGTCTTCCTCAACCTGGACGAGGTCTTCGGGTTGGCGCAGCGTGCCGGCCTGGCGACTGACCCTCTCTATGCCTCACTCAGCGAAGACATCTCGCGCATCGGCTCTCTCGGCCTGGCCGTAAAGGGCTCGGACGGCGAGCTTCGCTCGGAGCTGTTCCTGGCAATCCACCACTGACGAACCGGACCATGCAGAAGCTTTCTGAGAACGAGTACCTGTTCACCTCGGAGTCGGTCACCGAGGGGCATCCCGACAAGATCTGCGACCAGATCTCGGACGGTGTGCTCGACGCGATCATGGCCGAGGACCCCGCGGGGAGGGTGGCCTGCGAGACGCTCGTCAACACCGGCCTGGTCGTCGTCTCGGGGGAGATCACGACCAAGTGCTACGTCGACATCCCGAAGCTCGCGCGCGAGACGATCCGCAGGATCGGCTACGACGACCCGCACTACGGATTCGACTACGAGGCCTGCGCGGTGTTGACCGCGATCGACGAGCAGTCCCCCGACATCGCCCAGGGCGTCGACGAGGCCTACGAGCGGCGGACCGACCCCAATGACGAGGACGAGCTCGATCGGGCAGGTGCGGGCGACCAGGGGATGATGTTCGGCTACGCGACGCGCGAGACGAAGGCGCTGATGCCGATGCCGATTCAGATCGCGCACACCCTCGCCCGCCGGCTGGCCGAGGTCCGCAAGGCGAAGGTGCTTCCTTACCTCGGCCCGGACGGCAAGACCCAGGTGACCATCCGCTATGAGAACGAGCGTCCGGTGGAGGTCGCCAAGGTGCTGATCTCGACCCAGCATCGCGAGGACATCGACGGCGACACCCTGATCAAGAACGACCTCTGGGAGCACGTGGTCGAGCCGGTCCTGCACGGCGAGTACAACGAGCTCTTCACCGAGTCCGAGCTGCTGGAGAACTTCCTCGTCAACCCGACCGGCAAGTTCGTGATCGGCGGGCCAGTCGGCGACGCCGGCCTCACCGGCCGCAAGGTCATCGTCGACACCTACGGTGGTTTCGCCCGTCACGGCGGTGGCGCCTTCTCCGGCAAGGACCCCTCGAAGGTCGACCGCTCGGCGGCCTACGCGGCGCGGTACGTGGCCAAGAACGTGGTGGCCGCGGGATTGGCGGACCGCTGCGAGATCCAGGTCGCGTACGCGATCGGCGTCGCCCACCCGGTCTCGGTGATGGTGCAGACCTTCGGCACCGGCAGGGTCTCGGATGTGGAGATCGCCCGGCTGATCGATGAGCACTTCGACCTGCGGCCGGCGGCGTTCCGCCGCTACCTCGACCTGCACCGCCCGATCTTCCAGAAGACCGCCGCCTACGGCCACTTCGGTCGCGAGGACGCGGACTTCACCTGGGAGCGGACCGACCGCGCGGATCGGCTGCGCGAGGCGGCCGGGCTCGGGGCGAAGGTCCAGGCCCCGGCCTAGGTTCGGGTTTCGGCCTCGCCCTGGAGGCCGGTGACGATGTGGGTGGCGCGGTCGACCTGCTCGACGACCTGCTCCGGCTGGGCGACGCCGCCGAAGGTGAAGTCGGCGTCGTCGGTACCGGCAGTGTCGAAGTCGACGTTGCCGATCTGCATGAGGCGCTCGTAGACGCTCTGGGTGTAGTTGACGTTCTGCACCCGCTGCAGACGCGTCTCCTGGACCTTGCGGGCGACGATCCCCCGCTTGATGTTGAGGCGGCGGTCGGTGATCGTGTAGACGGTCGCGACGCGTTTGACGAAGCCGGCGAGGATCGTGATCGCGACGATCGCGGCGAATGCAAGCAGGCCGAGGCCGGTGCTGTCGATCAGCTTGACGACGATCCCCACGGCCGCCGCGATCAGGATTCCCTTCAGGTAGAAGCCCATGATCGCGCGCCAGGAGGGATGGCCCTCGTAGATGACGCTCTCACCGGCCTGCAGGTCCACCGCCGGCAGGCTATCGCTGTCCGCGTCCCCGCCTAGGCTCGGCGCCATGCCGATAGCGAAGGTCGAACCGCTGCTGACGACCCGGAGTGTGGCCGGGCCGTTCGACTACCGATTGCCCGAGGCGATGAGCCACGTCGAGGTCGGCTCGGTGCTGGTCGTTCCCTTCGGCCGTCGGCGGGTGGTCGGGGTGGTGGTCGGTCTCGCCGATCGCAGCGACCTGCCCGACGGGCGGCTCGCCGAGCCCCTGGAGGCTCTGGAGGCCGGGGTGCCTCCGGAGCTCGTCGAGCTGGGCCGCTGGGTCGGGGAGGAGTACTGCTCCACGCCCGCCCGGGGTCTCGGCCTGGTCTTGCCGCCGGGGGTGGGAACCGGGGCGGAGGCCCGCCGCGTCAGGCCGCTGGTCGAACTGGAGGTGGAGGCGACCGCCAAGGGGATCGAGGCGATCTCGGGCGGGGAGCGGTTGGGATTGAGGCAACGCGCGGTGCTCCGAGCTCTGGCGGCCGGCCCCAAGGGGGCGCGGCAGCTGGCGGCGACGGCCGGGTCCAACCGGCCCACCCTTCGCCGGCTGCAGGCCCGCGGACTGATCGCGACTCGGGAGGTCGAGCGCCGGCGTCGGCATCGCTCGGTCGGGGTCGGTGCGGTTCGTGATCGCGTCGAGATGACCGGTGATCAGCGCGGCGCTCTGGACGCCGTGATCGGGGCCCTGCCCGCCGCCGGCGAGCGCTCTGGACTCCGCTCCTTCCTCCTGCACGGCGTCACCGGGTCGGGCAAGACCGAGGTCTACCTGGAAGCGGCTCGTGAGGCGCTGGCGCGAGGGAGGGGCGCGATCGTCCTGGTGCCGGAGATCGCCCTGACCCCGCAGATCATGGATCGCTTTCGGCGGCGCTTCGGCGATTTGGTCGCCCTGCTTCATTCGCGCATGCCGGCGGGCGCTCGCTACGACGAGTGGCGACGGATCCGCTCCGGTGAGGCGCGCATCTGCGTGGGGCCTCGCTCGGCCGTCTTCGCCCCGGTGGCCGACCCCGGCCTGATCGTGATCGACGAGGAGCACGACTCCTCCTACAAGCAGGAGAGCGACCCGCGCTACGACGCCCGCGAGATCGCCAGGCGGCGAGCAGCGGAGAGCGGCGCCGTGCTCGTCTGCGGGACGGCGACGCCGCGCCCTGAGAGCTGGCACGAGCTCGAGCGGCTCGAGCTGCTGGCCCGGGTCGACGGCCGGCCCCTTCCACCCGTCCAGATCGTCGACATGCGCGGGCGTGTTCCCGGACCGCTGCATCCCCGCACCCGTGAGGCCTTCATGGACGTCGCGCGCGAAGGAGGCAAGGCGATCTTGCTGAT
Organism: Actinomycetota bacterium; assembly: GCA_046725395.1. GTDB lineage: Bacteria > Actinomycetota > Thermoleophilia > Solirubrobacterales > 70-9 > DASUPK01. Next base: position 5,537 of record JBKOYL010000027.1, read on the forward strand.
CAATCGGCGGGGCTGGTCCACCCACCTCACCTGCCGCAGCTGCGGTCACGCCTGGAAGTGCCCGCAGTGCGACGTCTCCCTGGTCCTGCATCGCCCGGCGGCGCGGACGCGAAGGGGTGCAGCCGCCCGTGACGCCGGCCCCCTGCGCTGCCATCACTGCGGCCATGTGGAGCCGAGGCCCGAGAGCTGTCCCGAATGCTCCTCGGTGACGATCGGGCGGGTCGGCTCGGGTACCCAGCGGCTCGAGGCGGAGCTGGCCGAGATGCTGGCCCCGCTCGAGGTATTCCGGCTGGACTCCGACAGCGCGGCTGGCAGCGACCACGGCGATCTGCTGCGGCGCTTCGAGGCGGCCGAGTCCGGCGTTCTGGTCGGGACCCAGATGGTCGCGAAGGGCCACGACTTCCCGGACGTGACGCTCAGCGTGATCCTGGACGCCGACGGCGCCCTGAGGCTGCCGGACTTCCGCTCCGAGGAGCGCACCTTCGCGCTGATCACCCAGCTCGCGGGACGGAGCGGCCGGGGCGCCGGGGGCGGTCGAGTTCTGGTTCAGGCTCTGGCGACCGGCGCGCCGAGCATCCGTCACGCCGCTCGGCACGACTCGGCGGGCTTCCTCGCCGAGGAGCTCGAGCGCCGCCGCGCCCTCCGCTACCCGCCCTTCTCCCACCTGATCGAGATCGCCCTGGCGGGACAGGAGGAGGAACGGGTCGAGCACTCGGCGGAGGTCGTCCGCGAGCTGGTCGCCGAGCGCCTCGGCGGTGATGACGATCTGCTCGGGCCCGCGCCACTTTTCCGTCTTCGCGGCAAGTACAGGCGCCGCCTCCTGCTCAAGTCCGAGCAGCGACATGCGGCCGTCGCGGCGGTGCGCGACGCGGTCGCCGCCGCCGTGCGCGACCGCGCCCTGCGCGAGCTCTCGATCTCGGTCGACGTCGACCCGCAGTAGCGCGTCAGCAGCTGAGAAGGCGC
>JBKOYL010000020.1:0-14044 GCA_046725395.1 Actinomycetota bacterium
GAGGAGTGCCGTCGCGATCAACGCCACCGTGGCGGCGCCAACCACCAGCCGGATCCGCAGCGCGCGTGCCACGCTCGCAGCCTAGGGGCGCCGGCTATCGCTGCTCTTGCTGGCGAGCTCGGGATCCAGGCCGGCGTCGGCGAGTGCTTCGGCCTGATCGAGGTAGAGCCGCCAGTAGGTGATCTTCCCGTCGCGGAACGTGATCGTGTGAGCGTCGCGGGTCTCAACCTCCAGGCCGTACCGCTCGCCCTTGCTGAGCGTGTGGAGCAGGGCGACTACTCGGTCGCCCGCGGGGAGCAGCCGGAAGTCCCGGATCTCGACGTCGTCGAAGCCGCTGATCAGCATCTCGATCACGCGGCTGACCGCCTTGCGCCCCCGGTAGGTGCCCGGCGGAAGATCCGGGTCATAGACCTCGGCGTCGTCGGTGTAGTACGGCAGGACCCCCTCCACGCCATCGCGGTTGAACGCTTCGATCACACGTTGGAAGATCTCGACGTTGGTCTGCATCGCCATCCGTGACGAGTCGGGGCGTGCTCCATCCTATGCTCGTCGCGCTTGTGGCGTCCACCCCACAATTGTGCCCGGCATGTCTCACGAATCTAAGTCATGTTGACATAGATTTCTTTACCTCCGTGACTGAAGTGGCTACCATGAGCGCAGATGCAGCCTGACCGATTCACGATCAAGTCGCAGGAAGCGGTCGCCGCGGCGCAGCGGCTCGCTTCGGAGGTGAGCAACCCGGAGGTTGCGCCCGCACACCTGCTGCTCGCCCTGCTCGAGCAGGACGAGGGCATCGTCGTGCCGGTCCTGCAGCGCCTCGGCGTCGACGCGCAGACGGCGAAGGCAAGCGCACGTGAGGCGATCGCAAAGCTTCCGAAGCTGAGCGGCAACACCGTCCCCGACGTTCGCCCCTCGAGCGAGTTCGTCTGGGTTCTGCAGCATGCGGAGAAGGAGTCCACCGGGCTCGGAGACGAGTACATCTCGACCGAGCACATCTTGCTCGCCCTGGCGGAGAAGAAGTCTGGCATTTCGGAGCTGCTCCCACACCGCAAGGAGCTGCTCCAGGCGATCTCGGAGGTGCGGGGACCGCATCGCGTCACCTCCCTGAACCCCGAGGAGACCTTCGGCGCGCTCGAGAAGTACGGGCGGGACCTCACGGTCGAGGCCGAGACCGGCAAGCTCGACCCGGTAATCGGACGCGACGAGGAGATCCGCCGCCTGATCCAGGTGCTCTCGCGCCGCACCAAGAACAACCCGGTACTGATCGGCGACCCCGGCGTCGGCAAGACCGCGATCGTCGAGGGGCTGGCGCAGCGGATCGTCTCCGGTGACGTCCCCGAGTCTCTCCGCGACCGCCGCGTGATCGCCCTCGACATCGGCGCCCTGCTGGCCGGCTCGAAGTACCGCGGCGAGTTCGAGGAGCGGCTCAAGGCGGTGCTCAAGGAGATCCAGGCCGCCGAGGGCCAGATCGTCCTGTTCATGGACGAGCTCCATACCATCGTCGGCGCGGGCGCCGCCGAGGGCGCCGTCGACGCCTCCAACCTGCTCAAGCCGATGCTCGCCCGCGGCGAGCTCCGAGCCGTCGGCGCCACCACCCTCGACGAGTACCGCAAGCACATCGAGAAGGACGCCGCGCTGGAGCGGCGCTTCCAGCCGGTCTTCGTCGGGGAGCCCGACGCCGGCGACACGATCGCGATCCTGCGCGGTCTGAAGGAGCGCTACGAGGTCCACCATGGCGTCCGGATCACCGACGCAGCGATCGTCGCCGCCGCGACCCTGTCCGACCGCTACATCGCCGACCGCTTTCTCCCCGACAAGGCGATCGACCTGATCGACGAGGCCGCCTCGCGGCTGAAGATCGAGATCGACTCGATGCCGACCGAGATCGACGAGGTCGAGCGGCGCATCCAGCAGCTCGAGATCGAGCGCGAGGCGCTCAAGAAGGAGAAGGACCCGGCCTCGGTGGACCGCCGCGAGGCGATCGAGTCCGAGCTCGCGGACTTGCGCGAGCGCTCCTCTGAGATGAAGGCCCGCTGGCAGAACGAGAAGGGCGCCATCGATCGGATCAAGTCAGCGAAGGCCGAGCTCGACGAGGCGCAGCGAGAGGCCGAGCGGGCCGAGCGCGACGCCGATCTGGAGCGCGCCGCCGAGCTGCGCTACGGGCGCATCCCCGAGCTCGAGAAGACCGTCCTCGACCAGGAGGCAAAGCTCGCCGAGCTCCACCGCGACGGCGGCTCGATCCTGACCGAGGAGGTCACCGAGGAGGACGTCGCCGAGGTCGTCTCCAAGTGGACCGGGATCCCGGTCTCGCGGCTGATGGAGGGCGAGGTGGAGAAGCTGATCCACATGGAGGAGCGTCTCCACGAGCGGGTGATCGGCCAGGACGAGGCGGTCGAAGCGGTCTCCGGCGCGCTGCGCCGCTCTCGGGCCGGGCTCTCCGACCCCGACCGGCCGATCGGCAGCTTCCTGTTCCTCGGCCCCACCGGCGTCGGCAAAACCGAACTCGCCCGGGCGCTTGCTGAGTTCATGTTCGACTCCGAGCAGGCGATGGTGCGCATCGACATGTCCGAGTACATGGAGAGGCACGCCGTGGCGCGCCTGATTGGCGCGCCTCCCGGCTACGTCGGCTACGAGGAGGGAGGCCAGCTCACCGAGGCAGTCCGCCGCCGGCCCTACTCGGTGATCCTGCTCGACGAGGTCGAGAAGGCCCACCCGGACGTCTTCAACGTCCTGCTCCAGATCATGGACGACGGCCGGCTCACCGACAGCCAGGGGCACACCGTCGACTTCAAGAACACCGTTCTGATCATGACCTCGAACGTGGGGTCGCAGTTCATCGCGGCCGAGGCGGTCGAGGAGAAGGCCCGCGCGCAGGTGGAGGAGGCGCTGACCCAGACCTTCCCGCCGGAGTTCCTCAACCGGATCGACGACGTGGTCATCTTCAATCGCCTCACCAAGGCGGACCTCGGCAAGATCGTCGCCATCCAGGTCCATCGCCTCGCCGGTCGCGTCCGCGAGCGAGGCATCGAGATCGAGCTCACCGACAAGGCCCGCGAGCTGCTCGGCAACCTGGGGTTCGACCCGACCTATGGCGCCCGCCCGCTGAAGCGGGTGATCCAGAAGCAACTGGTCGACAAGCTCGCGCTACGCCTGCTGGAGGGCGAGTTCGCCGAGGGCGACACCGTCGAGGTCCACGCGAATGACGGCGAGCTCAGCTTCGCGAAGGCGAAGGCTGCGAAGGCGTCGGCCGCGCAAAAGGAGAAGACGGCGGCGTAAGCGGGCAGCGCACTTGATGCGCAGCTAGCCCGACTCGACCGCGGACGGGCGTCTCGCGACGCCCCTGATCAGCGGCCACACGATCGGGACGGTCTTCGGCAGCCGCGCCCGCTCGAGGGAATCGATCCAGAACCCGGCCCCGGCGAGCAACTGATCGGTTGCCCGATTCGGGTGGCAGCCGCCGGCGAAGAAGCTCCAGGGACGCTCGAGACGGTCCTGCCACCAGGCGAGGCGCCGTGAATTGCCCCGCACGTGCTCCAAAAAGAGCAGCTTGCCGCCCTCGACCAGTACCCGCCGGGCTTCCGCGAGGGAGCGGACGGGGTCGTCGACGGTGCAGAGGACGAGGGTCGCGACAACGGTGTCGAAGCTCCCATCGTCAAAGGGAAGATCCTCCGCGGGTGCCTCGATTACTGAGGCGGTGCCGGCTTCGGTCCCGTATTTCGCGAGGCGGTCACGCAGACGGCGCGCCATGTGAGGATCCGGCTCGCACATGACGAGATCGGTGACCGAGTCCGTGTAGTGCACGAGGTTGTGCCCCGTCCCCGCGCCGAGCTCGAGCACTCGGCCGGAGGCGGAGGCGAGCAGGCGCTGCCGCATCTCCGCCAGCCCACCGCGCTCGATGCCGGCGGTCATCCGGTCGTACAGTCGGGCGAAAATGGGGTGCTCGGTCATCCCGGGATCATCTCCCGTCGAGCGGACGCGCGCGCCGGCGCGAGATTGCAGACGGGGCCCGAAAGTGAGAGAAAGGGGTCTGCCGGGCAGATCAACGAGGAGAGGAGAGGTGATGTGATGGCCACATTCGTGATGCTGACGAACCTGACCCCCGAGGGGGTGCAGACGCTCAAGAACAACCCGGGCCGGGTGCAGGAGGTCAATAAGGAGGTCGAGCAGCTGGGTGTGAAGGTCAAGGAGCAGTGGGCGACGCTCGGCCAGTACGACTTCATCACCATCATCGAGGCCCCCGATGCGCAGACGATGGCCATGGTCTCGGTCGAGCTCGGCTCGCGCGGCACGATGAAGACCCAGACCCTGGCGGCGATGCCGGTCGAGGAGCTGACGGGCTCGCTTTGAGGGTCCTCGTCGTCGGCGGAGGGGGCCGCGAGCACGCGATCGTCCGCGCGCTCGCCCGCTCGCCGCAGGCACCGGAGCTGCTCTGCGCGCCGGGCAACGCGGGGATCGCCGACGATGCTCGCTGCCTCGCGATAGGCACGGACGACGTCGATGTGGTCGTGGACGCCGCCCGCGACGAGGGTGTCGAGTTGGTCGTGGTCGGCCCCGAGGCACCGCTTGTGGCCGGGCTCGTCGACGCGCTCGAGCAAGGGGGAATCGCAGCTTTCGGCCCGAGCCGCGAGGCCGCGAGGATCGAGGGCTCGAAGCTCCACGCCAAGGAGCTGATGGGGGAGGCGGGCGTCCCGACCGCCTCGCACACCGTGGTTCGCTCCCGCGACGAGGCCCTGGGGCAGATCGCATGCGCCTCCTACCCGGCCGTGCTCAAGGCCGACGGGCTCGCCGCCGGCAAGGGGGTGATTATCTGCCCGACCGAGACCGAGGCGCGGGAGGCCGTCGGCGTCTTCTTCACCGAGAAGCGGTTCGGCGAGACTCCGGTCGTGATCGAGGAGTTCCTGGAGGGTGAGGAGCTGTCGCTCCTGGCGCTCTGCGACGGGGAGAACGTCCTGCCCCTGGCGCCCGCCCAGGACTACAAGCGCATCGGCGACGGCGACACCGGTCCCAACACCGGTGGCATGGGCAGCTACTCGCCCGTGCCGGGCATCGACTCTGGCGAGGCCGACCGAATCGCAGGTCTGGTGCACCGGCCGATCGTCGACGCCATGCGGCGGCGCGGAACGCCCTACCACGGCGTCCTCTACGCGGGCCTGATGCTGACCGAAGCCGGTCCCAAGGTGCTCGAGTACAACTGTCGCTTCGGGGACCCGGAGACCCAGGCGGTGCTGCCGCGAATGCGCTCCGACCTGCTCGAGCTCTGCCTCGCCTCACGCGAGCCCGGCGGACTGGCCGGCATGGACGCCGGCTTCGGCGAGGACTGGGCGGTCACGGTCGTGCTCGCATCGGCCGGTTACCCGGCCAGCTCCTCGAAGGGCGACCTGATCGATGGCCTCGAGCAGGCGGCGGGGCTCGACGGCGTGGAGGTCACCCACGCGGGGACCGCCCGGCGCGACGGCGACGTGGTCACTGCGGGCGGCCGGGTGCTGAACGTCACCGGGCTTGGGAGGAGCGCGGCGGAGGCCCGCGGGCGCGCCTACGATGCTGCGGATCTGATCAGGTTCGAGGGTCGGCAGATGCGGACCGACATTGCGGCGAGAGCTGTCGAGCGCGCCGAGACAACGACGAGCGAACGGAGGAGCTGATGCCCGACGGCGAGGTTGCCGCGACGACGCCCGAAGTCGAGGAGGCATTCGAGGAGATCGATGTCGACGCCCCGCTGGTCGGGATCATCATGGGCTCGAAGAGCGACAAGCCCAAGCTGCAACCCGCCGGCGAGGCCCTTCAGGACCACGGCATCCGCTACGAGGTCCGCGTTCTGAGCGCCCACCGCACGCCCGACGAGACCCAGGAGTACTGCAAGAACGCCCGCATGCGGGGGCTGAAGGTGATCATCGCGGCAGCCGGGATGTCCGCGGCGCTCCCGGGCTTTGCCGCCGCCCACACCGACCTGCCCGTGATCGGCGTCCCCATCTCCGGCAAGAGCCTCGGCGGGCTCGACGCGCTGCTATCCGCGGTTCAGATGCCCCCCGGGGTCCCCGTGGGATGCGTGGCGATCGACGGCGCAAGGAACGCCGGCCTGCTCGCCGTTCGGATCATCAACGCTTGATGCGAGCGCGCTCCGGAGCTGAGCAGCGACCCGGTCAGTGGAGACTCAGTCCGTGATCCCCCGCTACACCAGGGAGGAGATCGGCGCCGTCTGGACCGCACAGCGCCGCATGGACGCGCTGCTGGAGGTCGAGCTCGCCGCGGTCGACGCCTGGGCGGCGGAGGGTGTTGTGCCTGAGTCCGACGCGCGCGAGTGCCGGGAGAAGGCGTCCTTCACCGTAGAGGCGGTCGAGGACCGCGAGCGGGCCACGGGCCACGACGTCGCGGCGTTCGTGGACGTGGTCGCCGAGTCGATCGGCGAGCCCGGGCGCTGGCTGCACTTTGGCCTTACCTCCTACGACGTCGTCGACAATGCCCTCGCCCTGCAGCTCAAGCAGGCCGGCTCGATCATCGTCGCCGGGGCGCGAGCCTACCGCGACGCGCTGATCGAGCGGGCGCGCGAGTTCAGCGACACAGTCTGCGTGGGGCGGACCCATGGAGTGCATGCCGAGCCCACGACCTTCGGGCTGAAGCTCGCCTCACTCGCCTTCGAAGCGGACCGGAACCTGGTGCGGCTGGAGGACGCCTTCGAGCAGATCGCCGTGGGCAAGGTCTCCGGCGCCGTCGGCACCTACGCGTCAGTGCCACCCGCGATCGAGCAGCGGTTGATGGAGAGCCTGGGCCTGCGGGCCGAGGACGTCTCCACCCAGGTCATCCCCCGCGACCGACACGCCGTGCTGCTCGCCAGGATCGCCGTCGCCGGGGCGGGCCTGGAGCGCTTCGCGGTGGAGATCCGCAACCTCCAGCGAACCGAGGTCCGCGAGGTGGAAGAGCCCTTCGCCAAGGGGCAGAAGGGCTCCTCAGCCATGCCGCACAAGCGCAATCCGATCATCGCCGAGAGGCTCTGCGGCCTGGCCCGGGTGCTGCGCGGCTACGCGCAGGTCGGGTTCGAGAACATCGCCCTCTGGCACGAGCGCGACATCTCCCACTCGGGTGCCGAGCGTGTCGTCCTGCCCGACGCGACGATCACGCTCGACTACATGCAGTACCTGGCGGTGAACCTGGTCGAGGGGATGAGGGTGCACGCCGACCGGATGCGGGAGAACCTCGAGCTCACCCACGGCGCGCTCTTCAGCCAGCGGGCCCTGACCGCGTTGGTCGAGTCCGGGATGGCCCGGGACGACGCCTACCGCCTGGTCCAGGAGGCGGCCCAGCGGGCCTGGGACGAGGGCACCAGCTTCCGCGAGCTGATCGGGGCGCAGGCGCCCCAACTCGATCTTGATGCCGTCTTCGACTACGCGGCCTACCTGAAGCATGTCCCGGAGGTACTTGCACGCCTGGATAGGCTTGCGCCGTGATCCTCTGATGACCACGTCCCTCGCCGATCTGAAGCTGCACGGCTCCGGCAAGGTCCGCGAGATCTACGAGGACGGGGACGACCTGGTCATGGTCGCCTCGGACCGGATCTCCGTCTACGACGTGATCCTGCCGACCGAGATCCCCGACAAGGGAAAGGTCCTGACCCAGATGTCGCTGTTCTGGTTCGAGCTGACCGGCGACATCGTCCCCAACCACTTCATCTCCGAGGACGTGCCGCCTGAGGCTGTGGGGCGTGGGATGCGGGTGAAGAAGCTCGACATGTACCCGGTCGAGTGCGTGGTGCGCGGCTATCTCTCAGGATCGGGCTGGCGCGAGTACCGCGACTCAGGCGCCATCTGCGGGATCGAGCTGCCGGAGGGGTTGCGTGAATCGGACAAGCTGCCCGAGGCGATCTTCACGCCGGCGACGAAGGCGGAGCTGGGTGAGCACGACGAGAACATCGACTTCGACCGCGCCGCAGAGATCATCGGCGACCGCGCGCTGATGGAGGAGTTGCGAAGGATTTCGCTGGAGATCTACCGGGCGGCGGCCGACCACGCCGCCCAGCGGGGGATCATTCTCGCCGACACCAAGTTCGAGTTCGGCAGCTCGCCGGGGGCGGAGCTCGTCCTCGCCGATGAAGTCCTGACCCCGGATTCCTCCCGTTTCTGGCCCGCCGACGATTACGAGCCGGGTCGCTCCCAGGCCTCCTTCGACAAGCAGTACGTCCGCGACTACTCCGACTCCGTCGGCTGGGACCACACTCCGCCGGGGCCGGAACTGCCCGACGAGGTCGTCCGGAACACGCGCGCCAAGTACGTCGAGGCGTACGAGCGGATCACGGGCCGGAAGCTCAACTGACCCCGGCCGGCCCCGGAAGCGGAGCCGAGGAGCCGGCCGTTGATGAGGGTACGCTGAGCGAGTGAAGGCGAAGGTCCTGATTCGCCCCAAGGGGGGCATCCTTGACCCGCAGGGCAAGGCGGTGGAGCGCGCTCTGCCGGCGCTCGGCTTCGACGGCGTGCACGAGGTCCGCGTCGGCCGGCTCGTCGAGCTCGAAACCGACGACCCGGCAAGGCTCGACTCCCTCTGCGAGAAGCTGCTCGCCAACCCGTTGATCGAGGACTACGAGATCGTGCTCGAGGAGGGCGCGTCCGGAAACGGCGGGGACCCGAGCTGATCGGCGTTCTTCAATTCCCGGGTTCCTGCGATGAGCGCGACGCAATCGCGGCCGCGAGCCGCGTCGGCGACGCCCGGCTCGTCTGGCACGAGGAGACCGATCTCGCGGGCCTCGAGGGCGTGATCGTCCCGGGAGGGTTCTCGTACGGCGACTACCTGCGGGCGGGCGCGATCGCGCGCTTCTCGCCGGCGATGGAGTCGGTCGCCCGCTTCGCCGCCGAGGGCGGCCCGGTCCTCGGCATCTGCAACGGCTTCCAGGTCCTCTGCGAGGCCGGGCTGCTGCCAGGTGCGCTCCTCCCGAACGAGGGCCTGCGGTTCATCTGCCGGCAGGTCGAGCTGGTGGCCGAGGCCTTCGAGGGGCCGTTCGGAGCGCAGCTGGCGCCGGGCCAGCGGCTCTCGGTCCCGATCAAGCACATGAGCGGGCGCTATTTCGCACCCGACCAGGAGCTCGACCGCCTCGAGGCTGAGGGCCGGATCGCGTTCCGCTACGCGCCAGGGGAGAACCCGAACGGCAGCGTCCGCGACGTAGGGGGCGTGGTCAACGAGGCCGGCAACGTGCTCGGCCTGATGCCCCACCCCGAGCACGCGGTCGATCCGCTCACCGGCTCGGACGACGGGCTCGCGCTGTTCCGCGCCCTGGTCGGCTCCCCGCAGCCCGCGGCGGCGTGACCCCGGAGGTCTCCGAGAGCAGACACCGCGAGCTCGGGCTCACGGACTTCGAGTACGAGCGGATCACCGGGCTGCTCGGCCGCGACCCCAACGACGTCGAGTTGGCGATGTTCTCCCTGCTGTGGTCGGAGCACTGCGCCTACAAGCACTCCCGCAAGCTGCTCGGGCGGCTGCCGACCGAGGGCGAGCGGGTGGTGATGGGCCCGGGCGAGAACGCCGGGGCGGTCGAGGTCGGCAACGGGCACGCGGTCGCCTTCAAGGTCGAGTCGCACAACCATCCCAGCGCAGTCGAGCCGTTCCAGGGGGCCGCGACGGGCGTCGGCGGCATCCTCCGCGACGTGTTCGCGATTGGGGCGCGGCCGATCGCGGTGCTCGACTCCCTGCGCTTCGGCGAGCCCACCTCCGAGCGCTCCCGCTACCTGTTCGAGGGGGCGGTCGCCGGGATTGGGCATTACGGCAACTCGATCGGGGTGCCGACGGTCGGTGGCGAGGTCTACTTCGAGCCCCCCTACGAGCACAACTGCCTGGTCAACGCGATGTGCGTCGGCCTCGCCCGCACCGAAGAGATGATTCGCTCCGCGGCCGCCGGCCCCGGCAACCTCCTGGTGATCATGGGCGCCTCCACCGGGCGCGACGGGATCGGCGGGGCCTCGGTGCTCGCATCCGCCGAGCTCGAGGCCGGCGACGACTCCAAGCGACCCAGCGTCCAGATAGGGGATCCGTTCGAGGAGTCGAAGCTGCTCGAGTGCTGCCTGGAGCTGCTGGAGCGGGACTTGCTGGTCTCCCTCCAGGACCTCGGCGCCGCTGGCCTGACCTCATCCGCGGGCGAGATGGCCTCGAAAGGGGGGGTGGGCATCGACATCGACGTGTCCAGCGTGCCGCTGCGCGAGGCCGACCTGGAGCCCTTCGAGGTGATGATCTCCGAGTCGCAGGAACGGATGCTGGCGGTGGTGGAGCCGTTGCGCCTGGATGAGGTGCTCGCGACCTGTGAGCGCTGGCAGACGGGCGCCGCGGCGATCGGCGAGGTCACTGAGAGCGGTCATCTGCGGGTGCTCGACGACGGGGTCGAGGTGGGCGACGTGCCCGTCTCGGCCCTGGTCGACGAGTGCCCGCTCTACGACCTCGAGCCGGCCGAGCCCGCCGGTTGGTCATACGGCAACGACGCGACGCTCGGCGAGAGGGTGGCGTTGACCGCGGGCGGGTCGGCGGACCCCGACGATCCCTCGGCGATCCTCTCCGCCCTGCTCGGCTCGCCCAACGTCGCATCGAAGCGCTGGGCATTCGAGCAGTACGACTCGATCGTGGGGTCGCGGACGGTCCGGCGGCCTGAGGCCGCCGACGCGGCGGTGTTGCTCGTCCCCGAGTCGGACCGGGCAATCGCCGTGGCGATCGACGGCAACGGCCGCCGGGTCGCGTGCGATCCCTACTCGGGCACGGCAGAGGCGGTGCTCGAATGCGCGCAGAACCTGGCGTGCGTGGGTGCAGAGCCTCTCGGCCTGACCAACTGCCTCAACTTCGGAAACCCCGAGAAGCCCGGCGTCGCCTGGCAGCTCGACCGCGCCGTCCTCGGCCTTGCCGACGCCTGTCTCGGCCTCGGCATCCCGGTCGTCGGCGGCAACGTCTCGCTCTACAACGAGACCGAGCACGGCCCGATCTATCCGACTCCGGTGGTGGGAATGGTCGGTGAGCTGCCGGATCCCGGGCGGGTGTCGGTCCTGGCGCCGCGCGAGGGTGACCGCCTGGTGCTCATCGGCCCATTCGCGCCCACCCTCGCAGGCTCGGAGCTGGCCAAGCTGCGAGGCGAGCTGGACGCGGGCCTGCCGCAACCGTCGATTCCCGCGGTGGCGAAGGCGCTCGAGTTAGTGCGGGAGGTCGTCAGGAGCGGAGCGGCTGCGGCGGCGCACGACGTCAGCGATGGCGGGCTCGCCTGCGCCCTCGGCGAGATGGCGATCGCCGGCGGCGTCGGCGTCGAGGTCGATCTGGATGCTCTGGTCGAGCTGCGCGGGGGCTCCGGGGAGACCTGCCTCTTCGGCGAGGGCTCCGGCGGGATCGTGCTGGCGGTGGCCGCCGGCGATCTGAAGGGCCTGCTAGACAGAGCGACGAGCGCCGGGGTCGAGGCCTTCGAGGTCGGCGGCGCCGGCGGGGACAGGATCGAGATCGCCGCCGCGGAACGGGACGTCTCGGTTTCGCTGGTCGACGCCGAGCGTGCCTGGCGCTCCCTCGGCGAGCGTCTCTGAGCAGCCGGGCGAACCTACTGGGGTGGCCGCCTGCGGGGGTACGATGCGGGGGTGTTTGGGCACAGACCGCGCCTCGCCCACTCGCAGCACGGAGAGCACCAGCACCCCCTGCGCAGGCAGCTGTTGATCTCGCTCGGCATCGCGACCCTGCTCGCCGTCATCGCCCTCCTGCTCCTCCCCCCGCACGCCCACGGAACCTTCCTCTAGACGAAGCGCGCGGTATGCGGCGTCCGGGGAGCGCCCTCTGTCCCTGCAAATCACCGCATTTTGGGCGGCCCAGCGTCGGGGCGAGCGCCGTGCCCGCTGCTACCCTCCGTCTGCGGGTTGAGTTCCTATCCCGCTACTTCTATCTCAAGCAGACATCAGCGGCGGCCCACAAACACCGCCGCCGGATCTACTCCCATTGACGTGACCGAAGCGCGTTTCGACGTTCCCGATCGCGATGGCCCGCGCGATGAGTGCGGGGTCTTCGGCATATACGCACCCGGACGCGACGTCGCCAGGCTCGCCTACTTCGGGCTGTACGCCCTGCAGCACCGCGGACAGGAGTCGGCGGGGATCGCGACTTCCGAGGGCGGTCACATCACAACCCTCCGCGAGCTCGGCCTGGTCTCGCAGGTCTTCGACGAGCAGAAGCTGAGCGCCCTCCACGGCGACATGGCGATCGGCCACGTTCGCTACTCGACCACCGGGGGCGGAGCGTGGGAGAACGCGCAGCCCGTTTGGCGCGACGACGGCCGCGAGCTGGCGCTCGCCCACAACGGCAACCTGACCAACGCAGTGAAGCTCTACAACGAGCTGACCGAGACTGGGCTCCAGCTGCGGGGGACCTCGGACTCGGAGATCATGGCCGCGCTCCTCTCGCGGACGGCCGGAGAGGGTGACGCGTGGATCGAGGACGCGGTCGCCGAAGTCATGCCCAGGCTGGAGGGGGCGTACTCGACCGTGGTGATGACCAAGCACGCCGTGGTCGCCTTCCGCGACCCGCACGGGGTGCGGCCGCTGGCGCTCGGGAAGATCAAGGCCGGCGACGGCTTCCCGGAGTGCTTCGTGGTCGCCTCGGAGAGCTGCGCCTTCGACATCATCGGTGCGCAGATGATCCGAGAGGTGCAGCCCGGCGAGCTGGTCTCGTTGACCGCCGGGGGACTCGAGATGAAGCCGGTGATCCAGGGCGAGCGTCCGGCGCAGTGCGTGTTCGAGCACATCTACTTCTCCCGGCCGGACAGCCGGCTGGAGAACCGAGTGCTCCAGGAGGTCCGCGGCCGGATGGGCGAGCTGCTCGCCGAGGAGGCGCCGGTGGACGCCGACCTGGTGATCTCGGTGCCCGACTCGGGCAACCCGATGGCGAACGGGTTCGCGCGCGGCGCCGGACTGCCGAAGGACGACGGCTTGATCAAGAACCGCTACGTGGCCCGGACCTTCATCCAGCCGGGCCAGGAGCTTCGCAAGCACGGCCTGCGGATGAAGTTCAACCCCCTGCCCGAGATCGTGGCGGGCAAGCGCGTGGTGGTGGTCGACGACTCGATCGTGCGCGGCAACACCACCCGGCAGATCGTGGCGATGCTGAAGGACGCGGGCGCGAAGGAGGTCCACCTTCGGATCTCGGCCCCTCCGATCCGGCACCCCTGCCACTACGGGATCGACATGTCGACGCGCGAGGAGATGATCGCCCACGATCGCTCGATCGACGAGATCGCCAAGGAGCTCGGAGCGGACTCCCTGGCCTATCTCTCGATGGATGCTGTCTACGAGGCGGTCGGTACCCCGCGGGAGAAGCACTGCGACGCCTGCTTCACCGGGGACTATCCCCTTGGCGATCCCGAGGGGGCGAACGGCAAGTTCGCGCTCGAGGAGATCGCGGTCGTCCCGGCTTCTCGCTAGTTGCCGCTCGCCGAATACGGAAGGATCCGCCCGTGAGTTCCTTCCGCATCGTCGTGCTCGCCTCCGGCAGCGGGACGAATCTGCAGGCGATCCTCGACCAGCTGCACGGCGGTGGGGAGGGGATCGAGGTGGTGGGCGTCGGCTCCGACAAGCCCGACGCGATGGCCCTCGACCGCGCGCGGAGGGCGGGGGTGGAGACCGGGGTCTTCCCCGCGGCGGAGTACGAGGATCGGACGGCACGGGACGCGGCGCTGGGGGACTGGATCGAGGAGCGGGGCGCCGACCTGGTGGTGCTGGCCGGCTACATGCAGCTGCTCTCGCCCGAGTTCGTGGCCCGCTTCCGGAGCCGGGTGATCAACGTCCATCCCGCGCTCCTGCCCGCGTTCCCGGGGATCGACGCGGTGCAGCAGGCGATCGACCACGGCTCCAAGATCACCGGGGTGACGGTCCACTTCGTCGACGAGGGGGTCGACTCGGGACCGATCATCCTGCAGCGTCCGGTGCCGATCGCGCCGAGCCGGGATTGGGCGGAGACGGAGACGGCGATCCACGCGACGGAGCACGCGCTGCTGCCGGAGACGATCCGGCTGATCGCGGCGGGACGGGTCAGGATCGACGAGGAGAATCCGCGGGTCGTC
>JBKOYL010000053.1:0-8419 GCA_046725395.1 Actinomycetota bacterium
TGGTCGCGGTCGTCAACCACCGCCACGGAACGACCGATTGGATGCCGATCGACCTGCGTATCTACGAGAACTTCCACGAGGCGGTTGCCCGCTACAAGCACTTCGACCTGCTGATGGTCAACTCGCTGTTCGACGGGATGAACCTGGTCGCCAAGGAGGCGCCGGCGGTGAACACCCGCGACGGCGTGGTGATGCTCTCCGAGAACACCGGCGCGCACGAGGAGCTCGGAGACTGCGCGCTCTCGGTCAACCCCTTCGACATCCAGGAGCAGGCCGACGAGATCTACCGCGCGCTCACCATGGAACACGAGGAGCGGGCGCTGCGCGCGAAGCGGCTCAAGGAGATCATCACGGAACGCGACCCCGGCGACTGGGTGGATGAGCAGATGGCGGATATCCGGGCGAAGCGCGCGCCGGCGTCCGTCGGCCGCTAGGGCCCCGTCGGCAGCGATGAATTCGAGGCCGCCGGGCGGTCTCAACGCTCACTCTCCCCGGCGCCACCACGCTCGTCGCGCTCGACGGTGACGTCATCGCCGGCCTTGTCCAGCCCCAGTCCGATGGGGAGATCCAGGCCCATCTCTCCGCTCTCGTCGTCGCCTCGCCGTGGCGCAGGCGCGGGCTCGCTCGCCGGCTGCTGCGCGAGGCGCTGCGCGTTTCGGGAGGGATGCGGATCGACATCCTCTCCTTGGCCGAGGGCTTTTACGACGGCTTGGGCGCCGAGCGCAGGCCGGGCTTTCGGCTCAGACCACCGGAGCTGGACTCCTAGCGCTCGATCCGGAACTCGCCGCTGCCGGAGGACGAAGGGTTGGGGTAGGCCGGTGCCGGGGTGTATGCCGGCGGCGAGGGCTCGCCGCGTTCCCCCTCCTCCCGGTGGCGGTGATCCGGACGCGGATGCGCCTGCTCCCGGCGCGGGTGCGCCTGCTCCGGGAGCGGGTGCGCGTTGGCCCGGCGCGGGTGCGCGTGGGCCCGGCTGTCCCGCCCCGGTCCGTGATGCCGGGGGTGGGGCTTCGCGGTGGAGCTCGGAGAGAGGAGTGGCGGCTCGCCGGATGCCGGGAGTGGAGCGCTGTTCGCGGGCGGTGTCAGGCCGACGTCGGGCGGCACGGGCGGCGGCGCATCACTACCCAGCAAGGCGGGGAGGGAGGCGATCCCGGCGATCGCCGCCGCGACGATTGCGGCGACCCTGCCCACGCTCGCCCACCTGATCTGCCTGCCGGCCACTCACCGGTGAGGGCCTGGTGTCGATAGCTCTCCCCGGCGCGCGCATCCCCTATAGTCGCGCGTCGCTGTGAACCGGCACTACGAACTCGTCTTGATGCTCGACCCCGAGGCCGCCGATGAGGCCCGCGAGAAGGTCGCCGGCGACGTGCGCCAGCGGATCGAGGGCGCCGGCACCCTCGATCGCGCGGACAACTGGGGTGTGCGCAAGCTCGCCTACGAGATCAAGCAGCGAAACGAGGCGGACTACCGCTTCTACCGCTTCCAGGGCGAGGCCGAGCTGCTCGAGCGGCTGGACCACAGCCTCAAGATCACGGACGGGGTGCTGCGCTTCCGCATCTTCAAGGTCGACCCCGACGCGCCGGCGAACCCGCCACCCTCGATCGAGCGGCCCGCCGCGGTCGGCGACGGGCGCCCCGAGCGCGAGGGTGGTCGTCGCGGCCGCCGCGACGAGTAGCTCCGCATCCCGCCGCAGTTTCCGGGCTTTACCGTTGACGGGGGAGAGAAGACGCCGCGCCGCGACTTAACATCGCAGTTCGGAATCGAAGGAAGAGGAGATCACTTTGGCCGCGACCAACATCAATTCGGTGGTCGTCACGGGTAATTTGACCCGCGACCCTGAGCTGCGCTCGACCCCCAGCGGAACCTCCGTCTGCAAGCTTCGCGTCGCCGTCAACAGTCGACGCAAGGACCAGAGCGGCCAGTGGGTGGACAAGCCCAACTACTTCGACGTCACCGTCTGGGGCGCGCAGGGCGAGAACTGCGCCAATTACCTCTCGAAGGGGCGACCCGTCGCGGTCCAGGGGCGGCTCGACTGGCGCGAATGGGAGGCTCAAGACGGCTCGAAGCGCCAGGCCGTCGAGATCATCGCCGAGAGCGTCCAGTTCCTGGGCTCCCGCTCGGATAACCAGGGCGGGGGCGGCAACGGCTTCCAGCCGAGCTCGGACGTGCCCGCCGACACCTCGGACTTCGAGGGCGCCACGGCCAGCTCCGGCGGCGGCTCGGACGACGACATCCCCTTCTAGGCTCGGGGCCCGGCAGGGCCTCGGCCGCTATCGTTTCGCTTCCAGCCGGCACGGCTTGCGCCGTGCCGGTCGTGTGAGGTGACATGGCAAGACAGCAACGACAGCAGCAGTCAACCGTCGGTCGCAGGCGGCGCGGCCTCTCCGATCGCGGGCGGCCGCGGAAGTACACGCGGATCAACGTCGATCAGATCGACTACAAGGACTTGAACCTCTTGCGGCGGTTCATCTCGGACCGGGGCAAGGCCCGGTCCCGCCGCGTCACGGGGCTCTCCCGCAAGCACCAGCAGCAGCTGGCGCTGGCGGTGAAGCGGGCTCGGGAGCTGGCGCTGCTGCCCTACGTCGGCGAGCGCTGAGATGGCGCAGGCCGTTCTGCTCAAGGACGTAGAGGGCCTCGGCGAGGCCGGGACGGCCATCGACGTCTCGCCGGGATACCTGCGGAACTACCTGGTGCCGCGCAAGCTGGCGCAGCCGGCGACCAAGGGCGCCTTGGAGGAGGCTCAGCGCAGGCGGGAGCGCGAGGCCGAAGCCGAGCGGCGGGCGGCCGAACGGGCCGACGAGACCTCGGCGCTGCTGTCCAAGACGGTCTTGACGATCAACCACCGCGCCGGTGAGGACGGCAAGCTGTTCGGCTCCGTCACCTCAGCCGAGATCGCCGAGGCGATCCAGGCCGCGCGCGGCATAAGGGTGGACCGGAAGAAGATTCGCCTGGAGAACCCGATCCGCGAGACCGGGACCTACATGGTCGAGGTCGAAGTCGGCGGCGGGGTGGCCGCCTCGGTCAAGACGATCGTCGCCGAAGCGAAGGAGTAGGCGCAAACAGCGCCGTTCCTCTCCCAGGCGCGAATCGTGCCTGGAACAAGCGGGCCGCAAATAGCCCGAACTCGCCTGCGCCACACCGACGCCTGTGATTCTCTAGGCAGCCTCGCGCGGATTTAGTTCCACAACGGGGCCAACGGGAATCCGCCGGGACCGTATCCAGACTTGAGTGGAGGCTCGGCCGCCGGCCGACTCGATTTCCCGCGCGCATAGAGGACCAGTTGGCAACGAACGGCAAGACGATCGTCCCGCCCCAGAACCTGGAGGCGGAGGAGTCCGTCCTCGGGGCGATGATGGTCTCGGAGGCGACGATTGAGCCGGTGCTGCTCGACGTGCGGTTGCACGCCGGGGACTTCTACCGCGACCGCCACCGGACGATCTACGAGGCGATCATTCGCCTCAACGAGAACGCCGACCCGGTTGACGTCCTCACCGTCTCCGAGGCGCTCGCCCAGCGCGGCCAGCTCGACGAGGTCGGCGGTCGCGACCTGGTGGCGAGCCTGGCGGCCAAGGTCCCAGCGCCGGGGAGCGCGAGGCACTACGCCCAGATCGTCAAGCAGAACTCGCTGATGCGCCGCCTCGACGGAGCCGCCAAGCGGATCCAGCAGTCCGTCGCCGAGCGCGACGGCGAGCCCTCCGAGCTGGTCGAGCAGGCCGAGCGGCTCCTCTTCCAGGTCGCCCACGAGGAGCGCGCCGTCGACTTCCGCGAGATCGGCGAGATCCTCCACGACGAAATCGACAAGCTCGAGAAGCTCGCCAGCGGCGGGGGCGCGATCACGGGCACGCCCTCCGGCTTCCGCGACCTCGACGACAAGACCGGCGGCTTCCAGCGTGGCAACCTGATCATCATCGCGGCGAGGCCGGCGATGGGAAAATCGACCCTGGTCTGCGACTTCGCCCAGAACGTCGCACTCAAGCAGCGCAAGCCAGTCGCCCTGTTCTCGCTCGAGATGTCGGAGATGGAGCTCGCGCACCGGTTCATCGGCGCGCAATCCCGGATCTCGAGCGACCGGTTGCGCAAGGGCAAGGTCTCGACCAAGGACTGGCCCAAGGTGGTCAAGGCTTGCAACCAGCTCGAGTCGGCTCCCCTCTGGATCGACGACTCCTCCGACCTCGGTCTGCTCGAGCTCCGCGCCAAGGCGCGCCGGCTACAAGCGCAGGAGAAGGGCCGCGGCCACGACGGTCTCGGGCTGATCATCGTCGACTACATGCAGCTCATGCGCACCGACGACGCGCGCGCCAACCGTGTCGAGCAGGTTGCGCAGTTCAGCCGGGGGCTGAAGATCCTGGCGCGGGAGCTGGACGTGCCGGTGATCGGGATATCACAGCTCTCTCGCGCACCCGAGCAGCGTCCCGACAAGCGCCCGATCCTCTCGGACCTGAGAGAAAGCGGCTCCCTGGAGCAGGACGCCGACGTCGTCGGGTTCCTCTATCGCGACGACTACTACAACGCCGAGTCCGAGGATCCCGGCGGCGCGGAGCTGATCCTGGCGAAGCACCGCAATGGGCCCGTCGGCACCGTCCGCCTCGTCTTCCTCGAGCACTATCCGAAGTTCGCCGACCGGGCGCGTGAGGAGAAGCCGCTCGAGCAGCCCGCCGGCGAGGGGCCGCCACTCGAAGACGTCGCGGACGCGGAGGAGTTCTGAGGTGGCCGCCACGACGCGATCCGGCGAGCGCCTGCCCTGCCGGCTCGGCATCTGCGACGGCTCGGGTTGGATCCTCGGCCCGGAGGACGTCGCCCGGCCCTGCGAGTGCCGCTCGCAGATGGTCGCGAAGGCCCGCCTGCGAGGGATCGACTCGGTGATCCCGGCGAAGTACCGCGGCGTCTCCTTCGACCGGCCGCCGGTCACGCAGATGAACGAGATCGTGGTGCGGCGCGTGCGCGAGTACTGCACCTCGATCGACCAGAACATCGACTCCGGGCGCGGCCTTTGGCTCTACGGCAGCTCCGGGACCGGCAAGACCACGCTCGCGATGCTCGTCTCCCGCACGGCGCTGGAGGCCGGCCGCTCGGTCGCCATCTACTCGCTACCCAAGCTCCTGGCCCGGATCCGGCGGACCTTCGACGCGGAGGCCGGCGAGCAGTCCTACTCGGACCTCTTCGAGCGGCTCGCCACCGTGGACCTGCTCCACATCGATGACCTAGGCGCGGAAAACCGGACCGAGTGGGTGCTGGAGCAGCTCTATGCACTGGTCAACGAGCGCTACGAGGCCCAGCGCTCCCTGGTGGTCACCACCAATCTCGAGGAACAGGAGTTGGAGGACCAGATCGGCGCCCGGGTCGTCTCCCGCTTGGTCGAGATGTGCGGCGACCCGCTCCCCCTCTTCGACGAGGACCGGCGCATGCGCGTCTCGGCCGACGTCGCCACCTCGCTCGGCGAGGGCGGCGGCTCGGCGCTCGGTCCACTGGACCACTAGGTCCAGCCGCGGCGTCCGACGCCTCATAATCCCCTGGTCATGCCCGGAATCGTCATAGTCGGCGCCCAGTGGGGCGACGAGGGGAAGGGCAAGGTCACCGACCTGCTGGCCGAGCGGGCGGACGTGGTGATCCGCTTCCAGGGGGGCAACAACGCGGGCCACACCATCATCCGCGACGGCGAGACCTTCAAGTTCCACCTGATTCCCTCGGGAATCCTCTATCCGGGCAAGACCTGCGCGATCGGCAACGGCGTCGTGATCGACCCCGCGGTCCTGACCGGCGAGATCGAGGAGCTCCGGCACCGCGGGATCGACGTCGGTGGCCTCCGCGTCTCGGCCAACGCGCACGTGATCATGCCCTACCACGTCAAGCTCGACACCGCCGGCGAGCTCAAGCTCGGCAAGCTCGAGATCGGCACCACCCGCCGCGGGATTGGCCCCTGCTACTCGGACAAGGCATCCCGCCTCGGCATCCGCGTCCAGGACCTACTCGACGCGAAGATCCTCCGCAAGAAGATCATGACCGCGATGGAGCCGAAGCAGCAGATGCTGCGTCCCTTCGCCAAGGACCCGGAGCTCGACCTCCACACCATGGTCGAGACCTATCTGACCTACGGCCACCGCCTCGAGCCCCACATCGCGGACACGGCAAAGCTCTGTTGGGAGGCCCTCGACGCCGACCGCACCGTCCTCTTCGAGGGAGCTCAGGGCACGATGCTCGACCTCGACCACGGCACCTATCCCTTCGTCACGTCCTCCAACCCCGTCGCGGGATCAGCCTGCATCGGCGCCGGCGTGGGACCCGGCGACATCAACGAGGTCTGGGGTATCGCCAAGGCCTACGCCACACGGGTGGGCGCGGGGCCGTTCCCGACCGAGCTCGACGACGAGCTGGGCGAGACCCTGCGCGAGCGCGGGGGTGAGATGGGCACCACCACCGGCCGCCCGCGCCGCTGCGGCTGGCTCGACCTCGTCGCCCTGCGGTACGCGGTCCGGCTCAACGGCATGACCGCCCTCGCCGTCACCAAGCTCGATGTGCTCTCCGGCATCGATCCGCTCCGGGTCTGCGCCCGCTATCGCCATCCCGAGGGGGCCGTCTTCGACGAGTTCCCCTACCACCAGTCGATCATTCACACAGCGGAGCCGGAGTACGAGGAGCTGCCCGGATTCGAGGGCGAGATCGGCGACTGCCGCCGGGAGCAGGACCTGCCGCAGGAGGCGCGAGATTACCTCGTGGCAATCTCGGACCGCCTCGGCATCCCGATCCGTTTGGTCGGGGTCGGGCCGGGCCGCGACCAGGTGATCTGGATGGGGCGAGAGGCGGAGCCCCGGCTGCGGGCCGCGGCCTAGCCGCCTGGAACTAGGCGAGCGCTCCGGTGGTGGCGATCTCCTCGGTCCCGAGCTGTGGGATCAGGCCCTCCTCGGCGCCCTTCTCCTCGCCGCGGCGCAGCACGCGCAGCCCGAGGATCGTCGCGGCGAGCGTCGCGGTTACACCGAGGCTGACCTGCACGCTGAGCAATCCCTGCCGCGTCCAGTAGACGTCACGGAGGTCCAGCAGGAGGGCAGCCTCGTCCATCGTCAGCCCCATGCCAGCGCCGAAGGGGAGCGCCAGGGTGGACTCCATCCCCTCGCTCCGCGCCGTGATCGCCCCAATGCCCGACACGAAGGCGAGCACGATCCCGGGGATGAAGTGGTGGATGTGGCGCCCGCGCACCCGCACGTTGCCGGCCGGCCACCAGCCGCTGCGGATTCCCCAGGTGGAGAGCCTCGCGATCGCGAACGCCCCGAGGAAGCCACCGAGGATGTTGAAGAGCACCTGCTCGTGGTGAGGAGTCGCTCGGATGCCCCGGCGCGCGACCGCGAGCGTGTCGCGGGTGGCATAGCCCGCGGCCCCCACAAGATTGGACGGCCTCTCGCTCTCCTCGCTCTCTCGGCGCCGCTGTGCCATCCGCAGGAGCTCTCCACCGAGCAAGGTGCCCGCGGCGCCGAGCGCCAGGACCGCAAGTCCCACCGTCACCCTCTCGGTACCGAGCTCGGCGAGCAGCCCCCCGGGCCCACGTCTGCGCTTCCGCCTGCCGATCAGCTGCCTCATGGAGTCGGCATGCTAACCACGCCCGTTTTGCCTCCCGCAAATAGGGGAGGAATTCGGCCACTGCAGCCAAATCCGTGGGGAGTACTGGCGCGGCGATCCGATCCCCCCAATAAGGTCCGCGCATGCGCAGGTTGCTCTCACCGGTCAGCGTCGGCGTCAGCGCTGCCCGTCACGTGCTCTGGTACCTGAGCTACCACGCGGCCTCGCGCCAGCGCTAGCGCGCCCAACCCCACCGTCAGGCCCGCCAGATAGGGTGCCCGGTCGATGGGAATCATCGCCTGGATCCTGCTCGGGCTATTCGCCGGCGCCATCGCCCGGGCGCTGATCCCCGGGCGCACCGAGCCGGGCGGCTGCATCGGCACGACCGCGGTGGGCATCCTGGGCGCGCTGCTCGGCGGCTTCATCGCGAGCGCCCTCGACGTCGGCGAGATCGACGAGTTCTTCGATCTCGGCACCTGGCTGATCGCGATCGGCGGCTCGATCATCCTGCTACTGATCATCCGCGCGGTCGCGCGCTAGGGCCCGCCTCACACGCAGCTGCGAACCCGATCGCGGAGGCCCGCACCCGGTCAGTGATCGCGGCCCTGGCCCCCGGGTGTATCTACGCATCCGGTCAGTGCTTCCTCAGCGGTAGCGGTGTGAAAGCCGGTGCCTGACCGTTAAGCTCGTCTACACCCACTTTTTGGTATTTCCAAGCGTGCGGGAAGGTGCGCCGAATCGCCCCTCGGTGTCCGCCCGCCAGGAAGCGGCCTGTGTTTCCCCCGCGGGCCGCTTCCACGCGCGCGGGCCGCCGATGCGATCTTTCGGGAGCGCACGGACCAGCGTCCGGACTGCCGCTTTTCGTCCAAAGCGG
>JBKOYL010000037.1:0-18496 GCA_046725395.1 Actinomycetota bacterium
GCGCGCCGGGCGTGAACACCTCGGCGACGCCAAGCTTCTTGAGCTCGGGGATGTCGTCGGCGGGGATCGTGCCGCCCACGGTCACGACCACGTCCTCGGCCCCCTGCTCGGAGAGCAGCTCGACGACCTTGGGCACGAGCGTCATGTGCGCCCCCGAGAGGATCGAGAGGCCGACCGCGTCGGCGTCTTCCTGGATCGCCGTCTCGGCGATCTGCTCGGGCGTCTGGTGCAGGCCCGTGTAGATCACCTCCATGCCGGCGTCGCGGAGGGCGCGGGCGATGATCTTCGCGCCGCGGTCGTGCCCGTCCAATCCTGGCTTGGCGACGACGATCCGGATTTTTCTGGCGGTGTCGGTCGGCACTATGGGGCCATGGAAAAGTTCGCTAGCGACTTAACCGTAGTTGAACAGGGAGTTTCTACGGTTTCGGGCGCGGTATTCAGATACGAAAATGAGAAGGCATAGGGGTTACGAGAGGGCGCCCCGGAAGCGAAGCTGAGGAGCGACCCGATTAGTTCAGGAGGCACCACGGTGTACGACGTTCTCTTTCTGGATCGCAGTCACGGGAAGAAGCTGCTGGCGAGCGGTCTCGATCACGACGATGCCTGCGACTTCGCCCGGGCCGAGTCCCAGCGGCGCGGCGTCGGTCGGATGTTCCTCGCCGGCTCCGAGCTGGGCCCAGTCGGCGAGATGATCGTGATCGTCGAGTCACCTCGCCGCGCGGCCTGACGCGACCGGGCTTCGTTCGGGGCTAGAAGACCGGCAGCTCCGTGTAGGAGCCGAACACCTGCTGCAGCGCCGCGACCATCTCGCCCTCGCTGACGCGGGCGCGGGCGCAGTCGAGGATCGACGGCATCAGGTTGGCGTCGCTCGCCGCGGCGGATTTAAGCTCCGAGAGCGTGCGCTCGACCTCGGCGGAGTCGCGGCGGGCCTTGGTGGCCGCCAGCCGGCCCCGCTGCTTGCGCTCGAGCTCCGGCTCGATGCGCAGGATCGGGGTCTTGTCTTCGTCTTCGAGCACGTAGTCGTTGACGCCGACCACGATCCGCCTGCGCTGGTCGACCTCCTGCTGATAGCGGAAGGAGGCGTCGGCGATCTCCCGCTGCGGGAAGTTCTGCTTGATCGCCTCGACCATGCCGCCGAGCTCGTCGATCCGGGCGAAGTACCGATAGGCGGCCCGCTCCATCTCGTCGGTCAGGGTCTCGACGAAGTAGGAGCCGCCGAGCGGATCGATCGTGTTGGTGACGCCGGTCTCGTGCGCGATCACCTGCTGGGTGCGCAGGGCGATCCGAACGGCCTCCTCGGTCGGCAGGGCGAGCGCCTCGTCGTAGGAGTTGGTGTGTAGCGACTGGGTGCCGCCCAGGACCCCGGCGAGCGCCTCGATCGCGGTCCGGATGATGTTGACCCGCGGCTGCTGGGCGGTCAGCGAGACGCCGGCGGTCTGGGTGTGGAAGCGCATCCGCAGGGACTCCTCCCGCTTGGCGCCGTAGCTCTCGCGCATCTCGCGCGCCCAGATCCGCCGCGCGGCGCGGTACTTGGCGATCTCCTCGAAGAAGTCGATGTGGGCGTTGAAGAAGAAGCTAAGCCGCGGCGCGAACTCGTCGACCGAGAGGCCGCGCTCGATCGCCTGCTCGACGTAGGTGAAGCCGTCCTTGAGGGTGAAGGCGAGCTCCTGCTGGGCGGTCGAGCCCGCCTCGCGGATGTGGTAGCCGGAGATCGAGATCGGGTGGAAGCGCGGCATCCGGGAGGTCGACCAGGCGATCATGTCCGAGACCAGTCGCATCGCCGGCTCGATCGGGAAGCACCACTCCTTCTGGGCGATGTACTCCTTGAGGATGTCGGTCTGGATCGTGCCGCCGAGGCGCTCCGGCGGCACCCCCTGGCGCTCGGCCGCGGCGACGTAGAAGGCGAGCAGGATCGCCGCGGGGGCGTTGATCGTCATCGAGGTGGTGACCTCGCCCAGGTCGATTCCCGCAAACAGGGTCTCCATGTCGTCGAGGGTGTCGATCGCCACCCCCTCGACCCCGACCTCGCCGAGCGAGCGATCGGCATCGGAGTCGAGGCCCATCAGGGTGGGCATGTCGAAGGCGGTGGAGAGCCCGGTCTGGCCGTGTGAGAGCAGGTAGTGGAAGCGCCGGTTGGTCTCCTCGGCGGTGCCGAAGCCGGCGAACTGGCGCATCGTCCAGAGCCGGCCCCGGTACATCGAGGGGTATGGGCCCCGGGTGTAGGGGTACTCCCCGGGGAAGCCGAGCTCCCGCTCGGGGTCGGAGCCCTCCCGGTCCTCCTCGGTGTAGAGCGGCCGGATCTGGTGCCCGGAGATCGTCTCGAAGAGCGCCTCGCGCTCCTCGAGGCGCGAATAGACCTCCGCCAGCCACTCGTGTGCGCGCCGGCGCGCCTCGGGCTCTACCGCCATGCGGGGAAGTCTAGGTGCCGGCTTCGCCGTAAACGGCCTCCACAAACACACCGGGGCCGAATCTATCGACGCAGCGCACCCCGCGCGCTTCGCAACCCGCCGCTGCTCCGCCGCCGTGAAGCAAGCGCCCCGAAACCGCCCGCGGCGGCCGCGAGCGCGGTGGCGCCGATCATGGCCAGCTTGCGGCCGAGCCTCTCGAAGCGCATCACCTGCCAGCCCTCCTGGCGGGCGATCTCGAGCAGGTCGGCGTCCGGGTTGACGACCACGGCGTGCCCGACCGAGCGCAACATAGGCAGGTCGCTGACCGAGTCGGAGTAGGCCCAGGACTCCTCCATGTCGATTTCGTGCTTCTCCGCGAACCGCCGCATCGCCTCGACCTTGCCCTTGCCGTAGACGAACGGACCGTCCATCTCCCCGGTGTACTTGCCGTCCGCTCCCACAGCCCAGCGGGTTCCGATCCCGCCCTCCATGCCGAGGACGGCGGCGAGCGCCTTGACCAGGTCGTTGCCCGCGGCGCTGACGATGAAGGTGGCCCGGCCCTGATCCTGGTGGCGGTGGACCTCGTCGAGCATCTGCGGATAGACGCGGGGCAGGATTCCCGCCAGCACCTCGGGAGCCATCCGCTCCACATCGCGCTCGGGGATCTCCGCGAAGATGCGCTTGGCGACGTCGAGCACGGCGTTCGTCTGCTCGTCCGATGATCCCCGCAGCCGGTAGCGCAGGTGGTCCAGGCCCCACTTCGCGAGCTGGCCCCGCGGCACGAAGCCCTTGCGATTCGCAACCCGCGCGAAGACCATGCCGGTCGACCCCGCCACCAGGGTCTTGTCGAGGTCGAAGAAGGCGGCCTCGTTCCCGCCGCCGTCGGGGGCGGACTTCCCGTCGGTCTGCTGCTGGGGGCTAGGCGCCGTTGACCTCGAGGACAATCGCGTCGCCTTGGCCCCCGCCCGAGCAGATCGCGGCGCAGCCGAGACCGCCGCCACGGCGGCGCAGCTCGTGGACCAGCGCGCCAACGATGCGAGCGCCGGAAGCGCCGATCGGATGCCCGAGCGCGATCGCGCCGCCATTCACGTTGACCCGCTCGTCGTCGATCTCGAGCACCCGGATCGAGTTGATCGCGACGGAGGCGAAGGCCTCGTTTATCTCCCAGAGGTCGACGTCAGCCGGCTTCTTGCCGATCTTCTCGAGCGCCTGCATCGCGGCCCTGGCGGGGGTCTTGGCGAGGTAGGGGAAGTCGTCGGCGACCTGGCCGTATGACAAGACCGTCGCGATCGGGCTGCGGCCGTTTTGCTTCGCCCACTGATCCGAGGCCACGACCACCGCACCGGCGCCGTCGTTGACGCCCGGAGAGTTGCCGGCCGTATGGGTCGCGTCGTCGCCACCTACCGCCTTCAGCTTGGAGAGGGCCTCCAGGGTCGTGTCCGGACGGATCCCCTCGTCGGCGGCGACCTCGCTCTCGCCCTTCTTCGACTTGACCGTCACCGTGACGATCTCCTCGGCGAGCCTGCCGTCCTCCGTGGCCTTATGGGCAAGCTGATGCGAGCGCTCGGCGAAGCGGTCCATGTCGGCGCGGGTGATCTCGAGCTCGTTCGAGACCTCGCTCGCCTCGTTGATCATCTGCTTGTCGGTGAAGGGGTTGGTGAGCCCGTCGTGCGTCATCGCGTCGACTGCCTGCACGTTCCCCATCCGGAAGCCGAAGCGGGCGCCGGGCAGCAGGTACGGCGCCTTGCTCATCGACTCCATCCCGCCGGTGACCCCGATCTCGAGATCGCCGGCCCGGATCGCCTGGTCGGCGATGCCGATCGAGCGCATCCCCGAGGCGCAGACTTTGTTGACGGTCTCGGAGGGGACCTCGCGGGGGATGCCGGCCTTGATCTGGACCTGGCGAGAGGGGATCTGCCCCTGGCCGGCCTGGAGCACCTGGCCGTACACCACGCCCTGCACCTCGTCGGGCTTCACCGCAGCGCGGTCGAGCGCCTCGGTGACCGCGGTCCCGCCGAGATCGGTGGCATCTAGGGACGAGAGACCGCCGCCCATCTTCCCGAAGGGGGTCCTGGCGGTGGAGAGGATGACCGTCTTCGACATCTGTGCCTTTCGTCCGTGCCGGCGGCCAGCTCCGCCGACTTTTCCAGAAGTTCAGAAGCAATGCTAGTGGCCGCCTGTAACCTGGCGCCCCTTGCGCGTCCAGGTTGCTGATACCCCGCTCTCCGAGGTCGACGCCGATCTGCTCGCCGTCCTGGTGTTCGAAGGTGAGGAGCTCCCCTCCCCGCTTGCCGGGGCGCCCGGCTCCGAAGACGTCAAGAGCCGATACAAGAAGGCAACGCTCGTTCACGCCGAGAAGCCGCGTCGCGCCGTGGTGGTCGGGCTCGGTGATCGCGACGAGTTCGAGCCGGAGCGCGCTCGCGTCGCCGGCGCGATCGCGGCTCGTCAGGCCGCCTCCCTGGAGGCGAACTCGCTGGCACTGATCGGTCCGGACGGCGGCGACCGAGAGGCGCTCGCCACCGCCATGGTGGAGGGCGCGATCCTCGCCTCGTACAAGTTCGACCGCTTCAAGTCGAAGAAGGACGACGACGGTGACTCGAAGTCGCTCGACGAGATCACCCTCGTCGGCGACGGCGCCGTCGCCGAGGCTGTCGAGGCCGCCCGCGTGGCGGCCGAGTCCGAGAACTTCGCCCGCGAGCTCCAGGATCTGCCCTCGAACGTGGTCACCCCCTCGTACCTGGCGGGCCGGGCCAAGGCGGTCGCCGAAGAGCATCCGAGTGTGACCTGCGAGGTGATGGGCCGCGAGCAGATCAAGGAGAAGGGCATGGGCGGTCTCGTCGCCGTCTCGCAGGGGACCGCCGAGGAGCCGCAGCTGATCGTGCTCCGCTACCAGGGCGGCGGCGACGGCGGCACCCTCGGACTGGTCGGGAAGGGCGTCACCTTCGACACCGGCGGCATCTCGATCAAGCCATCGGGCTCGATGCACGAGATGAAGATGGACATGTCGGGCGCGGCGGCGGTGCTCGAGGCCGTCTCGGCAATCGCCAAGCTCGAGATCCCGCTCGATCTGCTCGCCGTGATCCCCTCCACCGAGAACATGCCCAGCGGCACCGCGATCAAGCCCGGCGACATCATCACCCAGCTCAACGGCACGACCGTCGAGGTCAACAACACCGATGCGGAGGGGCGCCTGATCCTCGCCGACGCGCTCGCCTACTCGGTCGAGCTCGGCGCGGACCGGATCGTCGACCTGGCCACCCTGACGGGCGCCGTGCTGATCGCCCTCGGCTCCACCTACGCGGCGTTGATCTCCAACGACGACGAGTTCGCCGCGGAGGTGCAGGCCGCCGCCGAGCGCACCGGCGAGCTCGCTTGGCGCCTCCCGCTCCACCCCGAGTACAAGGAGCTCACCAAGGGGACTGCCGCCGATCTGACCAACGCGGCAGCGAAGCGAAAGGCCGGGACCATCTACGCCGGGTCCTTCCTGGAGGAGTTCGTGGACGGCAAGCCCTGGGTCCACCTCGACATCGCCGGTACGGCGTGGGACGTGGGGCGCGAGTACGTCGGCAAGGGGCCGACGGGCTTCGGGGTCAGGCTGCTCGTCGACCTGGCGCGCTCGCTGGCAGCCGCTAGACCGCCAACAGCCTGAGCAGCCGCCGGCCCATCACCCGGTCCCCCTCGATCCTCACCCGGCCGCTGGCGATCCTGCGGAGCGCACGGCGCCCCCGCGGCCGGCGCGGATCGGGGACGCCGTGCAGGCGACCGCCGAGTGTCGGCACGGTCGCGAAGTGGACGATGTCGGGCAGGCGCCCGGCGATCACCAGATCGGGCTTACGAGCGTCGCCATCCTCGACGACGACGCTGCGCGCCTTGAAGTGGATGCGCAGGGGCGAGAAGTCCTCGGCGAAGCGGAATACGACCCGGCCGCGCATCTGCGCGGCGAGCTCCGGCTCGCGCGCGATGCCTCGCTCGATCAGGCCGAAGATGCTCGGCGCGACGCCGTCCTCGACCATGCGGCCGAGGCGGACCGTCGGGACGCTGCCGTTGTGGCTCACGTCCCCGATCCTACGAAGGTCCGCGAGCTAATCCGCCAGGATCAGGCAGGTGCTCGTGCCCGTGGCAAGCAGCTTGCCCGTCTCCTTGGCGATCAGCTTCGCCTCCGCGGTGGCGGTCTTGCGGCCGCGGTGGATCACCTCGGCTTCGCAGCGGACCACGCCGGTGTCGCGCGTGATCGGACGGAGGTACTTGACCTCCAGGGTCTGGCTCGTGTACCCGATGCCGGCCGGCAGCGTGGTGTGGACCGCGCAGCCGAGGGCGGAGTCGAGGATCGTCGACGCATAGCCGCCGTGCACGACGCCGATTGGGTTGTAGTGCTCCTCGCCGGGCTCGCCCTCGAAGACCGCCCTTCCCTCCTCCAGCTCAGCGATCGAGTAATTCATCACCACGCCCATGGGCGGCGGCGGGATCTCGCCGGCCTGGATCGCCCGGACGTATTCCAGGCCCGACAGCTCGGCGCCGACCGCCGCCGTGGGCAGCGGGTCCTGCCAGGTGATCGCCCTGGCCCTGGTCGTCTCGGGGGAGCGCTGAGCGAACGCGTGAGCGGCGTCGACGGCGCGCGGGATGATTTCCGGCTTCGCCGTCAAACGTGTCGCGCCGGCGCGCGCCCTCGCATCCGCTCCTCGGCTGTCGCCTCGGAGCACCCCCGCATCAATCACCTGCGGCCCCGGCGCCTGGGGGCTCGCTTGCGTCCGTGGCGCTCACGGTCCTGCAGGACCGGATAGCGGAGGTCGGCGAGGATCTCCTCGGCGCTGATTCTGACCCGCTCTGGGTGGAACTCGAAACGGAGTGCTCGCATGACGACTCCAGTCGGTAGGTTGGTTGCATCACGCAACTTCAACGATTGGGAAGCTAGCACGGTGAGTTGCATGACGCAACCAAGTGTGCGAAGATCACAGTCGTGCTGGGCAAGGACTACGGCGGACAGACCTGCTCGATCGCGCGCACCCTCGAGTTGGTGGGTGAGCGCTGGACCCTGCTCGTGATCCGCGAGGTCTTCAACGGCAACCGCAAGTTCTCCGAGATGCAGCGGTCGCTGGGCGTGGCCCGCAACGTGCTCACCGCGCGCCTGCAGAGCCTCGTGGACGAGGGGATCCTCGAGCGCAGGGCCTACAGCGAGCGGCCCGAGCGCTACGAGTACTTCCTCACGGAGAAGGGCCTCGACCTTTGGCCGCTGATGATCGCCCTGATGCAGTGGGGCGACAAGTGGGAGCCGCTTCCGGGCGGCCGCCCGGTGATCGTGGTCCACAAGGGCGAGTGCGGCGGTGAGATCGACGACCGCCGGACCTGCACCAAGTGCGGCAAGCCGCTCACGGTGCGCGAGGCCCGCGCGATCGAGGGGCCGGGGATGAAGGCCGCCCTCGATTCGCTCAAGGCCGCCGCCTAGCGGCCGCTTGTCGCCGCGATCTGATGGCGAAGCCGTCCACCTAGACTCCTCGGCTCGATGGACTTCGAGCTGACCGACGAGCAGCGGCTGCTGCGCGACACGGTCCGCGACTTCGCCCGGCAGGAGGTCGCCCCGGTCGCCGAGGAGCTCGACCGCACCAAGTCCTTCCCCTACGACCTCGTCGCGAAGATGGCCGGGCTCGGCCTGATGGGCATCCCGTTTCCCGAGGAGTACGGCGGGGGCGGCGCCGACACGCTCGCCTACGCGCTCGCGGTCGAAGAGCTCACCCGAATCGACTCCTCGGTAGCGATCACGATGGCCGCGCACACCTCGCTTGGGACGATGCCGATCCACCTCTGGGGGACCGACCAGCAGAAGGACGACTGGCTGCCGCAGCTCTGCAGCGGTAAGAGGCTCGCCGCTTTCGGGCTGACCGAACCCGAGGCCGGCTCGGACGCCGGCAACACCCAGACGCGGGCGACGCTGGAGGGCGGCGAGTGGGTGGTGAACGGCACGAAGCAGTTCATCACCAACGCCGGCACCGACATCAGCGGCTGCGTGACCATCACCGCCGTCACCGCCCGGGAGAACGGGGCCAAGGAGATCTCCAACATCATCGTCCCGAACGGGACGCCGGGCTACGAGCAGGGCGAGCCCTACCGGAAGATGGGCTGGAACGCCTCCGACACCCGGCCGCTGAGCTTCGAGGATTGCCGCGTTCCCGAGGGCAACCTGCTCGGCCCCCGCGGACACGGCTTCAAGCAGTTCCTGGCGATCCTCGACGGCGGCCGGATCGGGGTCGCGGCGATGGGGGTCGGCCTGGCGCAGGGCGCGCTCGACGAGGCGATCTCGTACGCGAAGGAACGCAAGGCGTTCGGCCAGCCGATCGGCAAGTTCCAGGCGATCCAGGCCAAGCTCGCCGACCTCTCCGCCCAGATCGAGGCCGCAAGGCTGCTGGTCTACCGCGCCGCGTTGCTCAAGGACCGGGGCGAGTCATTCACCCTGACGGCCGCGCAGGCGAAGCTGATCACCGGGCGCCTCGCCGTCCGCGCCACCGAGGAGGCCGTGCAGATCCACGGCGGCTACGGCTACATCGAGGAGTACCCGGTCTGCCGCTTCTACCGCGACGCCAAGATCCTCACCATCGGCGAGGGCACCGACGAGGTGCAGCAGATGGTGATCGCCAGGCAGCTCGGCGTCTGATCAGTCTTCCGCCGGGACCGCCGTGATCTCGTCCGCGTCCTTCCCGGCGACCTCGGCCGCCCTCCCCTGCCCCTCACCGATGCCCCAGTGGGCGCAGAGCTCGAGCTCCTGCAGGGCGGTCAGAGACTCGCTCGGCCGGAAGCGCGGCGCCTCGCGGATCCAGTCGCGCTCGTAGGCGGCCCAGAGCCG
The DNA here is from genome assembly GCA_046725395.1 of Actinomycetota bacterium. Taxonomy (GTDB): domain Bacteria; phylum Actinomycetota; class Thermoleophilia; order Solirubrobacterales; family 70-9; genus DASUPK01. The sequence continues at coordinate 9,223 of JBKOYL010000037.1, forward strand.
TCCCGCTCCCTGGGCGACGTGCTCGAAGGGGATCGCCGTGCAGCCCGCGAGGGGTCCGAGCCGGATCAGCGCCCAGCGCGGCTCCCCGTTCTCCGCGTCGACGTGGATGCCCGCGATCCGGCCCAGCGTCTTGTTGCCCAGACCGTCGATCGGGAGGCCCTCCCACTGCAGGGCGTCCTTCACGGTCGGCAGCGGCGGCCCGCCCGGTCTCCTCTTCTTCGTTTCCTGTTCCTGCGCCTCAGCCATCCTGACGGTGGAGAAGCTCCTTGGCTGCGCTGGCCGGGTCGATCTCCCGCTTGATGACGCGGTCGAGCAGCTCGCGGATGGACGAATCGTCCCCCACGGCCGCCTCCAGTCGCTGCCGCATCCGGGATGCCGCCAGTTCCAGCACCTCGTTGCGGAGGTTGCGGGCCCGCCGCTCCTCGAGCGTGCCCTCGGCCTCGATGTGCGCACGATGCTCCGCGACCTTCTCCGCCAGCTCGGCGACGCCCTCGCCCTTGGCCGCCTCGGTCCGGATGATCGGCACCTTCCAGGTGCCGGACGGGCCCAGCGAGAGCACGCCGCGAATCTCGCGAATCATCGTGTCCGTCATCGGATGGTCGGCCTTGTTGACGACGATGACGTCCGGGATCTCCATTACGCCCGCCTTCAGGGCCTGGATGGAGTCCCCTGAGCCGGGCTGCAGCACGAGGACGATGGTGTCGCCGTGGTCGACGATGTCGATCTCCGCCTGACCGACCCCGACCGTCTCGATGAAGACGTCGTCCTTGCCGGAGGCGTCCATCAGCAGGGCGGCCTGCAGCGTCGCCTCCGAGAGCCCGCCGAGCGCGCCCCTACTCGCCATCGAGCGGATGAAGACCCCGGCGTCGAGGAAGTGATCGGAGAGGCGGATGCGGTCGCCGAGCAGCGCCCCGCGAGTGAAGGGGCTCGAGGGGTCGATCGAGAGCACGGCCACCTCCCGCTCGGCCTTGCGCATCTCCGCGATCAGGGCGCCGATCAGGGTGCTCTTGCCAACGCCCGGCGGGCCGGTCAGGCCGACGATCCTGGCTCGGCCTGTCCGCGGGAACACCTCCCGGACCAGCTCCCAGCCGGCGGGGTCATCGTTCTCGATCAGCGTGATCGCGCGGGCCAGCGCCCTCTTGTCGCCATCCACAAGGCGCTCAACCAGGCTCGACTCGACCTTCTGGGCCATCCGCCGCAGTCTAGGTCGGCTGCCGGAACCTAGAATCGCCGGCCGTGTTCCGGCTGCTCGGGTTCCTGCGCCGCAATCGCATGCTCAACTGGCGTTACGCGCGGCTGCTGTGGCGATACATGTGGCGTCGCTTCCTCACCTCTGCCGGTTGGCGCTGGGAGACCGACGGGCCGGTCTTCTTCGGCAAGGGGCTCGAGCTTCAGATAGGGCGGAGGGCGACGGTCCGCTTCGGTCGTTTCTCCTGGATCGGCGACGGGACCAAGATCCGCTGTCACGAAGGCGTGGTCGAGATCGGCGCGAAGACCGTGCTCGGGCAGGAGTGCACCATCTCGGCCTACAAGCGAGTGCGCATCGGCGAGCAGTGCGTGATCGCCGATCGGGCCATGTTCATCGACTTCGACCACGGGGTCGTCGAGGTGGAGCGGCCGATCCGCCACCAGGGGATCTATATGCGCGAGTGCGTGATCGGTTCCAACGTCTGGATCGGCTACGGCGCCTGCTTCCTGCGCGGCATCCGGGTCGGGGACAACGCGATCGTCGGGACGAACTCGGTGGTGACGCGAGACGTCCCTGCGAACGCGGTCGTCGGGGGCGTCCCGGCCAAGCTCATTCGCATGCGGGAGGAGCCGAAACATCTGCGGTGGTCCAATCCGGTCTCACCATGAGAAAGGGTTGCTCCTCCGCCTCATCAAAGCCGCTTGCCCGAGGCGAAGAGCAGGACGCCCCCGAGGGTCGCGACCGCGCCGGTGATCCAGAGGATGGCGCTGCCCGCGGCGAACGCGGCTGCGATCAGGGCGATGCCGATGACGACCAGCGGCAGCCCGAAGGAGATCGGCACGCTCACGTTCAGCCCCGGTCCGAAGTCCGGCGCCCGCCGCCTCGGCCGCCGCCTCCGGGACGGATAGACCTCCCGCCTGCCCCCCGGGAGCCGCGTCATCGTCCGTGCGCCGGCGCGGTCCTGCCGACGAGCTCTGCGTAGACGGACTCGGTCCGCTGCGCGACATCGCCCCAGTCGAAGCGGCGCAGATGCTCGAAGGCCTCGGCCGTGAGTCGCCGGCAGAGCTTGGCGTCGTCGAGCACGCGCATCGTCATCTCGGCCAGCGATTGTGGGTCACGGGCGCGGAACCGAAGGCCGACCTCGTCATGCGGCACCACCTCGCGTAGGCCACCGGTGTCGGCCACGATGCAGGGGCAGGTCGACGCCATCGCCTCGAGGGCGACCAGGCCGAACGGCTCGTAGATCGAGGGGACCACGCAGACGTCGGCGATCCGATAGAGCGAATGCAGAACGTCGTCGCCGATCCAGCCGACGAAGGTTCCGTGGTCCATCAGGCCGAGCGCCGCCGCCTGGCGGCGCAGCTCCTGCTCGTGCGTCCCGGAGCCGGCTACGACGAAGCGAGTGCCGGGGAGGCGCTCGATGATCTCGGGCAGCGCCTCGAGCGCGATCTGGAAGCCCTTCTCGTAGACCAGGCGGCCGACGAGCAGGATCAGCGACTGGTGGGGCTGGGCGAACTCCCCCCGGAGGCGGCCGAGCTCGTCGTCATCGTGCGGCTGGAGATCGTCCGGATCGATGCCGTTGGGGATCACCTCGATCGAGGGCCCAGGCACTCCGAAGATGTCGACGATCTGCTCGCGCATGAAGGTCGAGCAGGCGATCACGCGGTCGGAACGGTTGGTGATCCAGCGCTCCACCCCGTGGATGTAGGACTGGGGATGCTTGTCGACCCAGCCCTGATGGCGGCCGTGCTCGGTCGCGTGGATCGTCGTCACCAGAGGGGAGTCGAAGCGGCGGGCCAGATGGTCGCAGGCGTTGGCGACGAGCCAGTCGTGACCGTGGACGAGGTCGAAGTCGTAGCGGTCGCCGAGCTCGACGCCGGCGGCCAGCATGTCGGAGTTCATCCGCTCGACCCACGCGACGAACTCGTTGAGATCGGCGGGGCGGGTCGGCTCCCTCACCCGGAGGACGTGGACGCCCGCCATCAGCTCCTCCTGCGGCGACTCCTCTCCCCCGCGGGTGAGCACGTGGACCTCGGTACCACGCTCCACCAGGGCCTCCGAGAGCTTGCGGACGTGACGGGCGAGGCCTCCCTCGATCAGAGGGGGGTACTCCCAGGAGAGGATCAGGAACCGATTCATGCCGGGTGCTGCTACGGCTCGAGCAGCGGCGCCAGGCTGAGGTCTGGGGCGAGATTGCGCACGCGTGCGTCGACCGGTCCGGGGGAGTCTATGGCCTCGAGCAGCCCCTCAGCGTGGGCGATCGCACGGGAGTACGGGTAGTCCCCGGCCTGACCGCGGTGGTCCATGAAGGCCCAGTCACTCGACTGCAGCGCGAGGAGCTCGCGGGCCGCGCGCAGGGCCGCGGTCCGGTCGAGCGCACGGCGGCCGAGCGCCCGGAGCAGGTGCAGCTCGCTGCGGCGGGTCGCCCAGACCAGGTCCGCGACCGAAGGTGAGTCCCAGGTCTCCAGGCTCTTTCCCTCGCCCCAGCTCGCCTCCCGCGCCGGGCGCTCCTCGGGCTCGTGCTCCCTGAGCGCCTGCGGCAGGGTGACGAGCCGGACGCCGTCGAGCTCGGCTCCCTTGATCACCTCCCTCAGCCAGATCGGCCCCTCGGCCCACCAGTGGCCGAGCAGCTCGGTGTCGATCGCGAAGACGCAGAGCCCGCGCCGGCCGCGATCGCTGCGGTGCCGCTCGAGACGGTCTCGGACCGCCGCGAGGAAGGAGGCGGCGTGCTCGGCGGCCCGCTTGGCCGCGGCCGCCGGGTCGTACGGGGTCCCCGCGATCGACCAGAGGCGGATGCCGTTCGGGGAGACGCGGTGGTACTCGAGGTAGGCGCCGTCGGAGGGATAGCCGCCATCCGACCAGACCAGGCGGACGGTCGGCCAGTCGATCGTGAAGCCGACCGGCCCGCCCGGCAGGCGGATCGGGCGGAGGGCGGCCGTGCCGCGCTCGTACGCGCTCTGGTCGAGGCAGGTGAACGGGAGTCCACGCTCCGCCAGCACCGACTCGAGCCCGGGAACGTAGGCGCACTCGGGCAGCCAGAACCCGGCCGGCTCTCCGAAGCGCCGCTCGTGTGAGCGCAGTCCGGACTCCACCTGGAGGCGGCGCCCCGGCAGCGTCGCGAGCTTGGGGAGCACGGCGTGGGTGGCGGCCGAGGCCATCACGGCCACCCTTCCCTTCTCCTGCGACTCCTGAAAGGCACGCAGGGGATCTCCGCCGAGCCGCTGGAGACGCCTGATCGCTTTCGTGTAGTGATCGGCCTCGGACCTCGCCGCGGGCCGGACCGCCGCCCCGGCGTCCGCGACGTCGCGGTCCGCCGCGTCGACCCGATGACGGCGAAGAAAACGCAGCATCCTCTCCCCCACTTCATTGGCCTCGAGCTGGTCGGCCAGGACCGGCGTGACAGTCATCGTGAGCCGCTCTGCGACCTCGAGCACCGGCAGGTGCGAGCGCGCGAAGGCGTCGAACAGCCACTCCTCTCCGAAGGGGTAGGTCCCGAAGCCCTCGACGTAGGGCATGTGCGAGTGAAGGACGATCGCCAGGTCGCCGACGGTGCGGTCAGCCATGCGAATCAGCTGCGACAGATCGCCAGGAGGTCAAGCGCCCGGTCGAGGTCGTCCGGCCGCAGGCGAAAGTCGCGGGCGCTGATCGCGGGGATGAAGTGGTCGTAGAACGGCTTCGTGATCCGCAAGCCGCGGTGGACGCGATCCCAGCCGAGCCGGATCGCCAGCTCGTGCGCGCGCAGCTTGCGGGCGTGGAAGAGACCGAGCAGCTCGACGCTCGCGAAGTGGGGCTCGAGCAGCTCGCGGTACTGGCGCTGATCGTACTCGCGCAGGTGCCAGGGGTTGTCGGACTTCTCCGCGCCCGGCGGCGCGAGTGTGAGGCGGTTGGGCGTCGTGATGTAGGCGACGGGCGCCATCGCCGAGATCCGCTTCATCAGGCGATCGGGCTCATGGATGTGCTCGATCGTCTGCAGGAAGACCACCACATCAACTTGCTGGTCGAACTGCTCCACGAGCCCGCGCTCGAACCTCAGGTTCGGCCGGCGGTAGCGGGCACGGGCGTGCTCGTGCGCCTCTGGGTTGGCGTCGACGCCGATCACTTCGGCGGCGCCCCTCGCGAGGAGCTCCGAGCCGTAGCCTTCGCCGCTCGCGAGGTCGACGACGCGCAGCCCGACGCAGCGCTCCGCGATCCATTCGTAGACGGCGACGTGTCGGCGATACCAGTAGTTCTCCTCGGGAACGTCGGGAAGCGTCCGCTCTCCGGTCAGCTCGAGGGGCGACACCCCCTCGGGCTGATTCCGTTGCACGTAGGCATCGCCCGATTCGCTCACCGCGAAGACGTTAGGGATAGGGCCCCGGCCGCGTCGGGGCGCGCAGGGCGCTCGGTACATAGAGTGAGGGCCGGCCGCGACCGATGAGTCTCGGCCGGCTGATTGGTCATAGACGGGGATCCAAGGACGGAGTTACGAAGTTGATGGAGAACGACGCAACCGCCCCTGCAATCGAAGCCCGCGGGCTGGCCCGGACCTTCAAGGGCGGCATCGCGGCGGTGCGAGGGGTAGATCTGAACGTGACCCAGGGGGAGGTCTTCGGCTTCCTGGGCCCGAATGGTGCGGGCAAGTCCACAACGGTGCGGATGCTGTGCACGCTGCTCCCGCCTACGAGCGGAAGCGCCTCGGTCGCGGGCCGTGACGTGGTCGCCGACGGTGACGCCGTTCGCCGCAGCATCGGGGTGGCCCTGCAGGAGATCGGGCTCGACCCGGTGCAGACCGGACGCGAGCTGCTCGAGCTGCAGTGCGGCCTGTACGGGATCACGGGATCCGCGGGTCGCGAGCGCGCCGCCGAGCTGCTGGAGCTCGTCGGCCTGACCGAAGCGGCCGACCGGCGCACCAAGATCTACTCGGGAGGGATGAAGCGCCGGCTCGATCTCGCCAGCGCCCTCGTCCACCGCCCGGAGGTCCTGTTCCTCGACGAGCCGACCACCGGACTCGACCCCGCCTCCCGGCTGACGGTCTGGGAAGAAGTCCGGAGCATCAACGCCGACGGGACGACGATCTTCCTGACGACCCAGTACCTCGAGGAGGCCGACGAGCTCTGCGAGCGGCTCGCGATCATCGACCACGGCGAGCTCGTCGCCCAGGGGACCCCAGAGAGGCTCAAGGCTGAGATCGGCAAGGACGTGGTGTCGGTCGAGCTGCACGGCGCCGATGCAGAGCGCACGCAGCAGGTGATCGGAGAGCTGCCTGGGCTGGATCGGGTGATCGCCGAGCAGGACGCCCTGGCGCTCTTCGTGGAGGACGGCGCCTCGTCGATCGCGCAGATCGTGAGGCGCTTGGACGCGGCCGATGTCGAGGTGGGTGCGATCTCGGTGTCCCGTCCTTCGCTCGACGACGTCTTCCTCGAGGCGACCGGCCGGCGGCTGGAGGGAGCGCAGCAGGATCAGGTTGACGCCGCCGAGGAGGATGAAGCGGCGGCGCGGGCGGTGACCCCGTGACCGAGATCCTCCTGCTCGGCCGGCGAGCGGTGCGGGAGGTCGTCCGCTACCCCGAGGCGACCATCCCGACCCTGTTCATCCCGCTCTTCTTCCTCGCGGTCAACATCGGGCAGGTCTCGAAGACCTTCCCGAGCACGACGCCCTTCCTGCACGGCCAGGGATACGTCGCCTTCCAGATGCCGGTCTCGCTGATGTTCGCGGTGGCCACGGCGACCACCGGACTGGCGTTGGTCACGGAGATCGACGGCGGCTACTTCGACAAGCTGCTGGTCGCCCCGATTCACCGCACCTCCCTGATCCTCGGCAGGCTCGGGGCGGACCTGGTTCGCGGACTCGCCGCCTCCACCGTCGTCCTGTTGGCCGGGCTCGCTTTCGGCGCTCATATCGAGTCGGGCCCGTTGGGCGCCGTCGTCGTCATCGTCTTGGCCTCTCTGTTCGGCGTCGCCTACGCGGGCTTCGGGATCCTGGTCGCGCTCACCACGCGGAATGTCCAGGCGACCAACACCAGCTTTCTGCTCTTCTTCCCGCTGCTCTTCCTGACGCCGAACTTCGTCCCCTTCGAGCGGCTCGAGCCGGTGATGGAGACACTGGCGAGGATCAACCCCGTGAGCTACGTGATCGTCGGTCTGCGCTCGCTGATCATCGACGGCTGGGTGGTGGACAAGATCCTCGTCTGCCTCGGAGTGACCCTCGCCATGGGCGTGGTGCTGATCGGCCTCTCGCTGCGCGCGATCGAGACCTACGATCGATAGAGGGCACGCAGCTACGATCCGCACCCATGTCCGGCGGAGACGTCAAGTGGGTTGCTCGCTCCGCAGGGGCGCGGCCTCGCCTCTCGCCGGAGCGCATCAAGGAGGTCAACGAGCGCTACCACGACGTCGCGGCCGCCTCCTACGACTCGAAGTGGGGCATCGACTTCGGGGCGATCGGACAGGACCAGGTGACGGGCAAGCTGCGCAAGGCCCTCGGCCGCCGGGCGGGCGAGACCTTCCGCGACGCGCTCGAGGTCGGTGCCGGGACCGGCTACTTCTCTCTCAATCTGCTGCAGGCAGGGGTGATCGAGCGCGTCACCGCGACCGACATCTCCCCGGGGATGCTGGCGACGCTGGAGACGAACGCGTCGGACCTCGGGCTCGAGGTGCGAACGGCGGCCGCCGAGGCCGAGACGCTGCCCTTCGCCGACGAAAGCTTCGACCTCCTCTTCGGCCACGCCGTCCTGCACCACATCCCGGATCTGCGTCCGGCATTCGCCGAATTCGGGCGCGTGCTGCGGCCGGGCGGCACGATCGCCTTCTGCGGCGAGCCCTCGCGGTACGGCGACCTGATGGCGGCCGTCCCGAAGCTCACCGCCCTGATCGCGGCTCCGATCTGGCGGCGGCTGGTGCGCGCCTCCGCGGCCCACGACGAGGCCGAGGCGGACCCGAACGGGCACGGGCTGGAGCCTGAGGTCGACGTGCACGCCTTCTCACCCGGCGACCTCCGAAGCCTTTGCCGGGAGGCGGACTTCGTCGACGTCAGGGTGGGCGGGGAGGAGCTGCTCGCCTCGATCCACGGCTGGACGATCCGCACCCTGGAGGCGACCGCCGAGCCCGATGAGATTCCCGGGGGCTGGCGACGCTTCGCCTTCCGCAGCTACCTCGCCCTGCAGCGGCTGGACAACCGGGTGCTGGAGCCACACCTGCCGCCCGCGCTCTTCTACAACCTGCTGCTCTCGGCGCGGAAGCCCTAGCGCGCTACTCGTCGACCTTGCGATCCGCCCAGGGGATCGCTTCGAGCCGCTGGTCCGGGATCGGCTCGCCGCTCACCACCGAGACGCCGTAGGTGCCTTCCTCGAGGCGGGCCTGGGCGCGCTCGATCGCCTCGAGAGTGCGCCTCAGATCGTCCCGCAGCGCGTTGTCGGTCTCCGCCTGCTCGAGCCCGACCGCCTGATCGCCGGTGTCCTCCGGCCCATCGCTGGCCTCGGGATGCCCGAGTCCCTCGAGCTTCCGCTCTATCCGGGCCCTCTCCTCCGCCAGCCTCGCTCGCGCGCGCTCGGCGTCCATGGCGTGATGCTACTTGCGGTCGGGCCGGGCGGGCGCCGAGCATCTACCGGTTCGCGCGGAGGAGGTTGCGGAGCGCCGCGGCGACCTCGGCCGGGCCGTCGATGAGCTGCCTCCAGGTGAACCGGGCGACCTCGTAGCCGAGGAGCTTCAGTTTCAGATCGCGGGCACGGTCGGCTTCGAACGCCTCCCGGCCTCCGTGCGCCCCGTAGCCGCCGACCTCGACGATCAGACGCGCCTCCGGCCACGATCTGCTCCAGCTGAGCGACGGAGACCACCCCGTGTTGGCGGGCCGCAAGGCGCGCGATCAGGGCATCCGGAGGGTCATCGGTGACTTTCCGTCCCACGTGGGTCGATAAGTCACCAACCCCCGGATCTCGCCCCTTCCCTACCCGAACGTAAACGCGTAACCCGAGATCCCCGGCTCGAAGATCAGCGAGAGGCGGTGCTCCGCTACCGCGGGCAGGTCGACCAGCCGGTAGAGCCGCTGCGCTTGGACCGTGGTGCGGCCCCGGCGCACGTCGGCGCCCGCCAGCTTCGCGGGGATCGGTCT
>JBKOYL010000041.1:0-20065 GCA_046725395.1 Actinomycetota bacterium
GATGGCCTCCGGCGCTCCGGCCTCATCCGGCGTGACGAGGGCGGGGCCGCAGGGGGCCGATCCGTCGAAGACCTTGCCCGGCATCCATTGCGGAGTCGCGAACTGCAGATCGCGCGCGGAGAGGTCGTTGAGCAGCGTGTAGCCGGCGACCGCGTCGATGGCTTGATCGGGCGTGACTTCCTTGCAGCGGCGACCGACGACGAAGGCCACCTCGGCTTCGTAGTCGACCTTCCGGCTCGCCGCCGGCAGGGGCACAGCGGCGCCCGGCGGGGCCAGAGCGTTCCGGAACTTGGCGAAGAAGGTGGGCTCCGTCGGCGGGTCGATCCTAGCCTCGGCCGCGTGTGAGCGGTAGTTGAGGCCGATGCAGATGATCTTGTCGGGATCGGGGATCGGCGGGAGCAGCTCGGGGCCCTCGATCGGAGCGAGGTCGGAAGCGTCGAGGCGGCCGGCGAGCTCGCCGACGAGCTCGGAATCGATCACCTGCCGGAGGGTGATCGGGCCGATGCCGAGCAGTGCGGCAGCGTCGAGCACGCCTCGGTCGGTCAGCACGCCGGCGCTCCCGCCGTCATCTCCCCGATAGGTGACCAGCCGCATCGCGGCCACCCTAGTCGCTGCCCTGCTCGCCGGCATGCCGCTGGCCGTTTCGCTAGGTTCCCGCGCCAGCAAGAGGGGGCAATCCCCGCGATCGAATTGGTGTGTAGGAGCTTGTGCCTCGGCGCCTCCTCGCGCACCGGTTACTCCCGAGGAGGACATGAATGGCTGAAGGGACCGTCAAGTGGTTCAGCAACGAGAAGGGATACGGGTTCATCACGCCGGATGACGGCGACAAGGATCTATTCGTTCACTTCTCGAGCATCCAGGGGGACGGGTATCGTTCGCTGAACGACGGCGCCCGGGTCACCTACGAGTCCGAGGAGGGCCCCAAGGGTCCCGTCGCGACCAACGTTTCCGAGCTGAGCGGCTAGCCTGCGTGGCACCAGGCGGCCGTCGGCCGTCGAACGCCCTCGGGGGCGTAGCTCAGTTGGTTAGAGCGCCGGCCTGTCACGCCGGAGGCCGCGGGTTCGAGTCCCGTCGCTCCCGTTTAGCAGCAACTCGCTGCTCCGTGGCCCCCGCGCGACACGGCTGATCCTCCGCAGCCAGCAGAACGAGAACCGGGGCGCCTCGCAGGCCCCGCTTAGCGCCCTGGTTCCGTCCGGGTTGTGGACAAGCGATTAGTCCTACTTATCGAAGCCGCACTTCTTGCCGTGTCCCGAACCGTTGTTACTCGGGTGAGTGTGCTTTGACCCCTGGCCCTTGCTGGGGCATGGCTTGGAATTCCCAACGCCCCCATTCGGCACGCCGCCCTTGTTGGCGACCGAGCTTGCGACCGGGAAGGAAAGGGCCAGCGCCGAACTGGCCACGAGCACTGCGACCTTCCGAATCATTCGAGTCTTCATTCGTCCTTCTTCGGTGTCTGGTTGATTCACGTCTCCCCTGATTCCTTAACCCGAGGGCGCTGCGAAAGTCGCGAATCCCTTCAAGGTCCGTAACGGTCGGCTCGTCGAGCGAGTCTCTCCGCGATGCTATGAGCATCTCGGCGGAGATCGACATGGCGATACCGGCGCCCGCGATCGAGGAGCTGCCTCGCGAGTTCCAGCCCAAGACCCTGCGCCACCGCGCGGCGCAGGCCCTCGGGGCGCTCATTGTGCTCCTCGCCGTCGTCCTGTTCGCGCCGGGGCTCGGCGAGGTGCGGGACCGGCTGGCCGACGCGAGCCCGGGCTGGCTGCTACTCGCGACCCTTCTCGAGGGGCTCTCCTTCGGCTCCTACGTGGTCATGTTCGGTCCGATCTTCTGTACGGGCCTGGGCTGGCGCCGGAGCTGGGAGGTTGGCGGCGCGGAGCTGGCGATGGGCTCGCTCGTTCCGGCCAGTGGGGCGGGTGGCTTGGCGCTGGGAGCCTGGGTCCTTCACCGCGGAGGTATGGGCGGCGAGCGGATCGCCCGTCGCTCTGTGGCGTTCTTCCTGATCAAGAGCGGAGTCAACTTCCTTGCTGTGGCTGTGATCGGAACGGCCCTCGCGGTCGGTCTCGTCGGCCCCGATCTCTCCCTCTGGCTGACGGCGTTCCCGGCTGCGATGGCGACCCTCGCAATCGCCTTCGTGGCGGTGCTCCCGAAGCTGGGACGCGGAGAGCAGCTGGGTCAGGCGGCCTCCCGCCCTCGCCGAGCGCTCAACGCGACCAGACGCGCGGTCATCGACGGGATCGGGGAGGCCCGGAAGATCCTCCGTTCGAGGAACAGAAGGGTGCTGGCCGGGTCCTTCGGCTACTGGTTCTTCGACAACGCGGTCCTCTGGGCAACCTTCCACGCCTTCGGCATGTCGCCGCCGATCACCGTCGTCCTGATGGGCTACCTGATCGGTCAGCTCGGGGGGCTCCTGCCGATTCCCGGCGGCGTCGGCGGGATCGACCTGGGGCTGTTCGGAGTTCTGGTTGCCTACGGGACCTCCACGGCCGGTACGGCCGCCGCGGTCTTCGCGTACCACCTGATCCTGTTCTGGCTGCCGCTCGTCGTTGGCGGCATCGCCTTCGCGATGCTCCGGCGCAACATGCCCCCGCCCTGGGAATTCGCGCGCTGCAGGCCCGCGATCGCGGCGCAGTCCGCCGGCTGACCGGAGTCTCTGGCGCCCTCGTCCGCCCCAATCGGGTAGCCATTGCGAATGCGATCCCGCCGGATATGGCTGGCGCTGGCGGCTCTCCTTGTACTTTCGCCGCTGCTTGCGGCTGCCCCGGCGCCAGGCTCCGTTCACGCCGCACAGCCGTACGCCAAGATCGAGTTGCCCGCGGACCCCGCCGACCAGCCACCGTTCGATGGAGGCCGGACATATCAGCTCGCGGTCCCGCCCTCGGAGACGGCGCCGCCATCCGGGTTCACGCTGACCGCCCAACGCGCATCGGCGATCGCGACTGACGCCGTTCGCGGCGATTTGCCCCTCGAGCTTGGGCGGCTGCGGGTGCGGACGCGGCTCGGCTCCGACGGCCGCAACCAGTGGCAGGTCGACTTCTACGAGACCGACGGGGACGACATCGCCGAGGTCGTTGTCGACGATTCGAGAGGCGACGTGGTCGAGCGCTGGACCGGCTCCCAGGTCGACACGAAGCTCGTCCGCGGCTACGAGGGGGCGGTCGCCGGGAAGGTGAACAAGTGGTGGATCTGGCTGCCGCTCTGCGTTCTGTTTCTCGCGCCTTTCGTCGATCCGCGCCGGCCGCTGCGGCTGATCCACCTGGACCTGCTCGCGCTGCTCGGCTTCAGCGCCTCGCTCTTCTTCTTCAACAAGGCCGAGATCGGCTGGTCGGTCGGGCTCGTCTACCCGGTCCTCGCCTACCTCTTCGCGCGGATGCTGATCGTGGGATTCCTTCCGGGGGAGAGCCGCGACCGGCTGCTGCCGGTGGCTCGGCGGAGCTGGCTGGTAGCGGGAGTCGTCGCCCTGGCCGCCTTCCACACCGCCTACATCGCGACCGAGGGCAAGGTGATCGACGTCGGGCTCGCCGGGGCGATCGGCGCCGATCGGCTCACCCATGGCGAGGACGTCTACGGGTCCGACTTCTCCGAAGGGCTGCCGCCCAGCGCCGACGTGCGCGGCGACGTCTACGGCCCGGCCGACTATCTCGCCTACGTTCCATTCGAGGCGGCCTTCCCGTGGAGCGGCAACTGGGACGACGTCCCCGCGGCCCGCGCCGCCGCACTTGGTTTCGAACTGCTCACGGCGTTGGCTCTCTACATGCTCGGCTGCCGCCTGGGGGGCCCAATTACGCCGCGTGGCCGGCGGATGAGCACGTTGCGCTCGGTTCCTCGTGGCCCGACACCGGAGAGCCGGACACTCGGCATCGCGCTCGCGTACGCCTGGCTCGCCTATCCGTTCACGATGTACACGTTGGGCTCGAGCTTCAACGACTCGCTGGTGGCGCTACTGGTCGTCTACTGCCTGCTCGCGCTCGCCTCGCCGCCCGGTCGCGGCGCCCTCTCGGCCCTCGCGGGCCTGACCAAGTTCGGACCGCTCATCCTGACGCCGCTTCTCGCCTCAGGCCAAGGCGACCGGCGGCCGCGAACGCTTGCCATATTCGCCCTTGCCTTCCTTGCGGCGGCCGCGGTGATCACGTTCCCGCTCCTCCCCGACGGCGGCTTCCGGGAGCTCTACGACCGCTCGCTCGGCTACCAGGCTTCGCGGGGATCGCCCTTCAGCGTCTGGGGTCAGGCCCCTTCGCTGCACGCGCTGCAGACGGTGAGCAAGGTCTTCGCGGTCGGCCTCGCGGGGCTCTTCTTCTTCGTGCCGCGCCGGCGCTCGACCGTGCAGGTCGCCGCGCTCGCCGCCGTCCTGCTGATCGCGGTGCAGGTGACGGCGAATCACTGGTTCTATCCCTACGCCGTCTGGTTCGCGCCGCTGGTCCTGGTGGCCGTGTTCGCGGGCCACAAGGGTCCCGAGCCTGCGATCCCGGGCCGCACCCAGGGTCAGTTCCTGCGAGCGAGCCGCTCGTAGCGCAAGACCTGGACCCACTAATGAATCGTGCCCAGCTGGGCACGGATTTTCGACAGCCGGTCGACGGGCGATCCAGGATCTTTCGACATCGGTCCAAGGATGCAGGCAATGAGACAGGTGGTTGCGTTCGGAGGCCGCCGGGTCGGCTCTACTAAAGAGCGCCGCCGGCGGCGGGCGGGGCGCTCGGGTCGTCGCCCGCGTCCCCGATCTGCTCCCGGGCCAGGAACTCCTCGATCAGCAGCGGACTCTCCTCGGCCCGCTCGCAGACGTTGAGCAGGTCCGTCATCGAGGAGACTTCCTCGACCTGCTCCTTGACGAACCAGGTGAGGAATTGCTCCGCGCGGAAGTCGCCCTGCTCGCGCGCGAGCGAAAACAGGGCATAGATCTCCTCCGAGACCCGCTTCTCCTGCTCGAGTGCCATCCGCACCGGCCCGGTGACGCCGTCATAGCGCGTCTGCTGCGATTTGATGTCCGGGATCCGGACCTCCTCGTCGGTGTCGAGGAGGTACTGGATCATGATCATCGCGTGATTGCGCTCCTCGACTGCCTGGCGGTAGAAGAACGCGGCCAGGCGCGGCAGGGTCTCGGCGTCGTAGTACACCGCCGCCCCGATGTACTGCTGGGAGGCGGCGAACTCGTTGGAGATCTGCTCGTTGAGCGCGTCGGCGAAGCTCTGCTCGGCCATGGTCGGCAGCCTATCTGTCACCCGGCGCGGGGCGCTTTTTCGGTGCCTGGCAGCGGTAAGCGCCCCCGCGGCGGTTATTCGCCCCAGCGGAAGCCCGTCTCCGTGGGCATCGGCCCGAGCGGGCTCGCGGGCAGGCCGGGCTCGGTCCCGGCCGTGTTGTAGCCGGAGGGCGCCACGTCGTTCGGAGTGTCAGGGTGGAAGAGGGAGGCCAGGTACTGGATGTGGCCGCGGCCGGGGCCGAGCTCCCACTGGCCGCCGCCGTAGGCGCCGATCCCCTGCTCCTCGCAGTAGTCGTAGGCCGCGAACAGCGCGTGCAGCGGCCCGAACCGAGAGGGCTTGATGTTGACCATCTTCGGCGGCCACGGCCGCGAGCGGATGTCGGCGACCGAGTGGATCGGCGCGTCCCAGGTGACCCGGTTGGCGACCGGATCGAGAACGGGCTTGGTCTCCTCGTTCACGTCGGGGTCCTCGAGCCAGGCGTCCGGAAAGGCCTCGATCAGCTTGCGGTAGAGCTCGGGGTCGGTGTCGACGTCGACCGGGGTGCCCTTGTACTGACCCTTCAAGTCGAGCGAATCGACCGCGCCGGTCTCGACCAGCTGCGCGATCAGCTCATCGGACCAGTCGTTGGTCGGGTCGAGCTTGAAGCGCAGCGTCGGGTAGATCTCGAGACGCTTCCGCACCGGTTCGATCGTCGAGACCTCGTCCGAGCCCGGCGGCGTCAGCCGCATGGAGACGACGAAGGTGACCGCCCGCGGCTCGCGGCCGACGACCTCATGGAGCGACTTGTCCGCCTGGCGCAGCGACAGGTCGAGCGCCGCGCTCTCGAACGCCCAGCGGCGGTAGTTGACCGAGACCTCCCGCTCGGGCGGACTGGGGAAGAGGTCGAGCCCCTCGAGCAGCTCTGAGAACGAGGCGATGGTGTGCTCGCCGGCCAGGTCGAGGGCGGCCCCCGCGTCCCGGAAGGCGACGTGGTCGAGCGCGTCGTAGACGACGTCCTCGCCGAGTCCCTCGTGCCCACCGCCCCGCAGATGGACAATCGTCGTGAGCCGCTCGAACTCCGCCCCCGGCGGGTGGAACTCGAGCCCCTCGAGCTCATAGGTATCGATCCGCAGGGGCAGGTCCTTGATCCGGTCGTAGCTGGACATGGCGGAGGAATCTACAGACCGGCGAGTCCCGGCCCTGAGCGGGGCTGTCGTAACGTTGCGCGCTTCCCCGGGACGTAGCCCGGGACCAACGAGGAGAGGAGAAGGAATGGCCGAGTCACTCGGCGCCGATGCGGGCGCCGGCCTGAGGGCGCTGGGCATCAACTGCACGCTGAAGAAGTCGCCGGAGACCTCGAACACCGAGGCGCTGATGAACCGGGTCCTCGGGATCCTGGAGGAGCACGGGGTCGAGACCGAGATCCTTCGTCCGGTGGACTACGACGTCAAGTTCGGGGTCACCTCCGACGAGGGCGACGGTGACGAGTGGCCGCAGATCCTGGAGAAGATCAAGACCGCCGACATCCTGCTGATGGGGATGTCGATCTGGTTCGGAGTGCGCTGCTCGGTGGCGCAGATGGTGGTCGAGCGGCTCGACGGGACCTACAACGAGACGAACGACGTCGGCCAGTATCCGCTCTACAACAAGGTCGCCGGCGTAGTCGTCACCGGGAACGAGGACGGCGCGCACGCGAGCGCCGAGACCACCCTCTTCAACATGACCCACCTCGGCTGCGTGGTGCCCCCGAACGCCGACACCTATTGGGTCGGAGAGGCGGGGCCTGGGCCCTCATACCTTGACTCGGGTGGGGAGGACCATCCCTACACGCAGCGGACGAGCTCCTGGTGCGCGCACAACCTGCTCCACATGGCGCGGATCATGCGCGACAACCCGATCCCGCCGATCGGGAACACGCTGGAGGAGATGGGCGGCGACGCAGTCCACGGCGGCTAGCGGCGACGCGATAGCCGGCGCATATCGCCGGATCGATGGCTAGGCGACGACGAGGCCGGGGCCGGGAACGGCCTCGGCGTCCCTCGCCCCGACCTCCTCGCCGCACTTCGAGCAGCGCAGCTCGAGGGTGGGCTCGCCGCCGCAGTCCCTGTGACGGATCTGAGCGCGAGGGCCCTCGCGCATCCAGCGATCGCCCCAGTCCCGCAGGGCCATCAGCACCGGGTATAGGTCGAGCCCCATTTCGGTGAGCCTGTACCGGTCGCGGGTGCGGACCGAGTCCTTGTAGGGCTCGCGGCGCAGGACACCGGCCGCGACCAGCCGGTTGAGGCGATCCGAGAGCAGCGAGCGGGAGATGCCGAGCGTCTCCTGGAAGTCCTCGAAGCGCTTGATGCCGTTGAAGGCCTGACGCAGGATGACCAGTGTCCACCGGTCTCCCAGCAGGGAGGCCGGTCTGGCGATCGAGCAGTCCTGCTCAGCGAGTTCGGCGGCGCGCATCGCGAGCCAGCATAGCGGGACTGCGTTCGGAATCCGAACCCTATAGGCTTGCGTCCAACTTCTGAACCCAAAGAGGGCGGCCCCCCGGCCGCCGAGGAGGACACCATGCCGAAACTCGAGCTGACGATTCCCGCCGATTCCCTCTCCGAAGACGCCCGGCAGGGCCTGGCCAGGGATCTCGGCGCCACGCTCTTGCGCTGGGAGGGCGCACCCGATACCGAGTTCTTCCGCTCGATCACCTGGGCCCACGTGCACGCCCTGCCGGCGGAGTCGATGCAGACGCCGGACGGTGTCGCCGACCCGCACGCCGTGATCGAGATCAGCGTGCCCGACGGCGCGCTGAGCGAGAAGCGCAAAGCCGGACTGGTCGAGGAGACGACCAGGCTGGTGCTCGAGGCGACGGGCTGGGATCCCGAGGCGAGCTGGCGGGTCTGGACCCTGATCAGGGACGTCCCCGAGGGCAACTGGGGAGCCGGAGGCCAGATCGTCCGCTTCCAGCAGCTGAGGGAGGCGGCCCTGGCCGAGCGCGAGCGCGAGGGGTCCGGCAGCGAGAAGGTGGCGGCGACCGCCACGGGCAAGCAGGGGGTCACTGCATGAGGCAGCTCGAGTTCATCGAGAAGGGCAGGCTCGAGTGGCGGGAGGCCCCGGACCCAGAGCTGGAGGGCGATGGCGAGGCGATCGTCCGCCCGGTCGCCCTGGCGACGTGCGACCTCGACGCGGCGATCGTCCGGGGTAGGGCGCCGGTCCAGGGGCCGTTCCCCTTCGGACACGAGTGCGTCGCCGAGGTCACCGAGGTCGGTGATTCGGTCGGCGCCACGAAGCCCGGGGACCTGGTCAGCGTCCCCTTTCAGATCTCCTGCGGTGAGTGCGGCGCCTGCCGCGAGGGTCGGACCGGCAACTGCGAGTCGGTGCCGCGACTGTCGATGTACGGCCTGCCGATGGGAAAGGAGTCGTACGGCGGATTCGCCAGCGACGCGGTCCGCGTTCCCTTCGCCGATGCGATGCTCGTTCCGATCCCCGACGGAGTCGAGCCCTCGGCCGTCGCGAGCCTCTCGGACAACATCCCGGACGCCTGGCGGACGGTCGCTCCGCCGCTCGAGGAGCATCCTGGGGCGCCGGTGCTGATCACGATGGGCGCCGGGTCGATCGCGCTCTATGCGGTCGCGATCGCCCTGGCCCTCGGCGCGGAGCGGGTCGACGTCGTCGGCGGACGGAAGCGCGACCGGGAGCTCGCGGCGAGGCTCGGCGCCAACGTGCTCGACGAGGAGTTCCCGGATCGGGTGGGCTTCTACCCCGTCACCGTCGACGCGAGCGCCGATCCCGCGGGCATCGCCTGCGCGCTGCGCTCGACGGACGCGGACGGGATCTGCACCAGCATCGGCATCTACTTCGAGCCGCCGCCGCTGCCGCTGCTGGAGATGTTCACGCAGGGCGTCACGTTCAAGACCGGGCGCCCGCACGTGCGAACGCTGATGCCCGACGTCCTCGAGCTGATCCGCCAGGGCAAGTTCGACCCCGACCCGATGACGGTGCAGGAGGTCCCCTGGGACGACGCCGCAGAGGCCCTCTCCGACCTGCGCGCGAAGACCGTGGTGGAACGCGCCTAGTTACCGGCCTATCCGGGGCTGCCGACGCCGCCGGTGTTGGCCGCGCCGGGACTAGTCGGCGGGCGCAGCGCGGCGATCTGGGGCTGCTGGAAGAGCAGCCGCATCGCGTCCTCGGCGGCGAAGAAGAAGAACGCGCCCACACCCTGCTTGAGCGCGGGAGGCACGCAGGAAGCGGCCTGGGCGGCCGAGGTGCTCAGGATCGCCTGGCTCGCGACCGCGTTGGGGCTGTCCGTGAAGGAGATCTCCATCGCCAGGTTGTCCGTGATCGGCTTCCCCTTCTTCTTCAGCGGCAACCTGATCGTCTTCTTCTGCTTCTTCTTCTTGCCCTTCACCTTGACCTTCTTGGTGACGAACTTGAACGTGTATTGGAGGCGGAGCTGCTTCGCGCGCGCGCCGAAGCCGGCCGCGCCGCCGCTTGCGCAGGCGTCCTGCGTCTGGACGCTGAGCGGCCCGAGCTTGCGCGCCCCGAGGCGGGAGTTCTTCTTGTTGAGGTCCTGGGCGATCTGCCCGTAGTTCCAGGTCGCGAGGTCCTGGGGGGCGAGGCCCGTTCGCTTCCCGGCGCCGGCCGGGTTTGCGGCGACCGTCGAGGCGAGGCCGAAATTCCACCCCTTGATCCGCGGCAGCGCCTCGGCGAACTGGTCGGTCCAAAGCGGGCGCGTCGGGTCCGTCAAGCGCCCTGAGTTCCAATCGGACTGCTCGAAGTCGGTCAGCAAGGCGAAGACGAAGGGGTTGTCGATCAGGGAGTAGGCGTAGCCCGCGGCACTGGGATCGAAGCTCAACCCGTTCAAGCCGATGATCCGGTTGCAGGGGAAGGTCCCGTGCAGCTCGGCCGCGAGCTCCGCCGCGACGGAGGGCGTCATCGCCGGGAACTGACCGCTTCCCTGGAAGCGGGTATTGAGCACGAAGATGTCCTGGGGCCGCACCCGGCCGCCCATGCCGCCGTCCGGCTTCGTCCAGGTGTTGACGTTCCCCTCGGTGTTGATCCGGATCATCATCGTGAAGCGCGCGGCGGGGGGCCCGGGGGGCGCAAGGCCGAACGGCGGCGCCGGGCACTCCTGCGCGGCCCTGGCTGCCTGGGCGTCGGCCGGAGTAGCGGCTCGGTCGACGAGCAGGACGAGGCAAAGCGCGAGGCCGGCCGCTGCGAATGCGGCCGCGCGGCGGGCGCGTCGAGGGTTGCGCCCCGTCGGGTGTGTGGCGACTCCTGCCATTTGAGACGAGTGGCGCCTCGAAGCTACCGGCGCCTCCCCTCACAACACGGGAGTCAGCTTGCAGTTGTGCGGAGGTTCGCCAGCCTCCCGAAGGCTTCGATCGCCACCGTCAGGTCCTCCTCCGAGGTGTCCTCCGCCGGGGAGTGGCTGATCCCGTCGATCGACGGGGCGAAGACCATTGCGGCCGGGACCTTGAGCGCCATCGAGGCCGCGTCGTGCAGCGCCCCGCTCGCCAGCTCGTAGGCGGTGCCGGTGACCTCCTCGCATGACTCCCGCGCAAGCGAAACAAGCCGATCGTCGAAGGGGATCGGCTCGATCGCCCAGACCGGCTCGTCGGCGAGCTCGCAGCCGCGCTCCTCCGCGCGGTCGACGGCACCGCGGCGGACGGCCTCGAGCATGCGGGTGAGCGCCTGGACGTCGCCGTGGCGGAGGTCGACGAGCAGCGAGGCGCCTCCGGGGACCGCCGTGGCGATGCCCGGATCGAGCTCGATCGCCCCGACGGTCCCGACGCCCCCCTCGGAGCGAGCGACTTCCTCGACGAGCAGCGCGGTTGCCGCCGCGGCCAGCCCGGGGTCGCGGCGGGCGTCCATCGGCGTCGTCCCGGCGTGCGAGACGCGGCCCCGGAAGCGCAGCCGATGCCGCTCGACCCCGACGCAGCCGCTCACCGCCGCAGCTCGGATTCCCTCCGTTTCGAGGATCGGGCCCTGCTCGATGTGGAGCTCGAGGTAGGCGTCGATCCGCTCCAGGCGCGCGCCGCAGTCGAGGACCCGCGCGAGGTCGACGCCGTTCTCGGCCAGCACACCGGGAGCGCGCCGGCCCTCGGCGTCCCGGGCTGCTGCCAGCTCCGCCGGATCGAAGCTCCCGGCGGCGCAGGAGCTGCCGAACAGGCTGCGACCGAAGCGAGCGCCCTCCTCGTCCGCCCAGTCGACCAGCGCGAGGGCCTTCGGCGGCATCTCCCCGGCGACGGCCCACGCCCGGAGCACTCCGAGCGCCGCCATCACCCCGAGGGCGCCGTCGAGCCAGCCGCCGCTGGGCACGGAGTCCAGGTGGGACCCCAGCGCCAGGGTCCGCTCGCCCCCGCCCTCCAGGTACGCCCACGCGTTGCCGGCCTCATCGACGTCAGGCTCGAGCCCGATCTCGCCGAGGAGCTCGCCGAGGAAGGCGCGCGCCTTCCGCCACTCCTCGCCCCAGCAGAGGCGCTGGGCGCCCGCGCCGTCACCCGTTCGCCTCTGCAGCTCACGCAGGTCGGCGATGACGCGATCAGCGTCGACCGCCGGCGCCGGGCCGGAGCTCACCCCATGCGCTCCCGCGTCAGGGCCTGCCCGAGGCAGTGCGCCCCTCCTCCGCCGAGGGTGAACATGTCGAGATCGACCTCGATCAACTCGAGGCCGCGCGCGCCGAGGGCCTTGTTGAGCTCGCGCGCGCCGCTGGCAGAGATCACCCGCTCGTCGCCCAGGGAGATCGCGTTCACGCCGAGGGTGAAGGCCTGCTCCGCGCTCACCTCGATCAGGTCGAAACCCTTGCCGCGCAGCCACTCCACGGCACCGGCGGGCAGCACCTCGGCGCAGACCGCCGCCAGTTTCTCCGCGAGCACGGCGACCAGCACATCGATGTGGACGTAGCGCTCGGGGAACGGCTGGACCCGCGCCACCCAGCCGTCCTCGCGGTACCAGTCGGCAAGCTGGTTGGCGGCGGCCTCCTGGGTGCGGGTCTCCCCGGAGCCGATCAGGACGGTCCCGGGCTCGACGATCATCACATCCCCTCCCTCCAGCGATCCCGCCGTGATCATCCCGCGGATCGGAATGCCCTCCTCCTGGTGAAAGGTGATCGCCGGCGCGTACTCCCCCCGCCGCCACGGCTGCGCGAGCTGGGTGATCACGGTGCCGTTCGGCCCCATCGCGGTCGAGTCCCGGGTGAAGACCTGGTAGGGGAGCGCCGGATCGGGGTCGAGGAAGTGACACCGCACCCCCGCCTGCTCGTAGGCGGTTACGAGGGCTCCATGCTGCGAGGCCGCGAGCGCCGGATCGAAGCGATGGCCGGCGTCGAGGGTGGCCCGGCTGATCGCGCTGGTCGGCAGCCAGCGGAAGTTCTCCGGGCTGCAGAGCAGGACGTCCAGCAGCCTTCCGTGCTCGGAGTCGACGCCCCACTCGACGCCACCTCCATCGCTGCGCGTCCGTTGACCGGACTCGGCGGCGCTCACTCGGACACGACCCGGATCGTCTTCAGTGACCGGTCACTTGCCCCGCGGACCAGCCCGCCGTGGGCGAGCGAATCGGCGATGTAGTCGAGCGTCGGCGCGGTCAGCCTCTCGCCCGGGAGCACGTTCGGCACGCCGGGCGGGTAGGCGGCCAGGGACTCGGCGGCGATCCTGCCCTCGGCCGCGTCGAACGCGACCACCTCCTGAGGGCCGAGGAACGCGTCCCGCGGTGCGAGCTCCAGCGGTCCCCAGGGGGGCGGCTCGGCGAAGGCGCGCCGCTCCTCCAGGTCTCGGGGGCCGATCTCCTCGACGGCGTGGCGGAGCCCCTCCACCAGCCGCTCGGCCGACGCCGTCGGCGTCTCTCCGATGCCGGAGACGGCGACGATCACGTTCTCGGAGTAGAGCTCCAGGATGATGTCGTCGCGCTCCCGCATCAGCTGGGCGATGCGATGACCGGTGGCGCCGGTTCCCCTGACGTCGACCGAGAGTCGCAGCGGATCCCACGCGGCGACGCTGGTGCGTCCCGCCAGCCGCTCGTCGAGCACTTCCAGACCCGGGATCGTCCGGATCTGCTCGCGGGTCCTGGCCAGGGTCTCCAGCGTCTCGGTGAGCAGCTCCTCTCCTCGGGTGGCGGCGAATCGCCGGGCGGCGTCGAGGGAGGCGGTCAGCAGTGCGTTCGGGCTGGTGGACTCGACCAGGGTCACCGACCGGTCGATCAGGTCCTCGTCGACCTGGCCGCCCATCCCGAGATGGAGGATGGCCGACTGGGTCAGGCTGCCGACGATCTTGTGGGTGCTGGACAGGACCATGTCCGCTCCACTGCGGAGGGCGCCCGTAGGCAGCGCCTCGTGGAAGTAGAGGTGGGAACCCCACGCCTCATCGACGACCAACGGAACGTTGCGGGCGTGCGCGACCTCGGCGAGCTCCTCGATGCGCGCGACCGCACCGAAGTAGGTCGGCGAGACCAGCATCGCCGCGACCGCCTCCGGCTCGGACTCGAGTGCGGCATCGAGCGCTTCGGGGGTCACGCAGTGCGCGATTCCCAGCTCCCGGTCGATCTCGGGGGCGACGAACGTCGGTCGCAGGCCGGAGAGGACGAGCCCGTCGATGGTCGATGAGTGGACGTTGCGCTGGACCACGACCCGCCCGCGATGTGGTGGTCCGGTGGCGAGCTTGCCGGTCGCGTGGGCGAGGGTCATGCAGATCGCATGATTTCCGCCCGATGCTCCGTTGACCAGGAACCAGCTCCGCTGGGCGCCCCAGGCGTCCGCCGCGAGACGCTGGGCACGCTGAAAGGGGGTCGGCTCCGGGCCGACGTCGATTCCCTCGATGCTGGGCGGGACGTCGTGGAGAAGCGCCGCCTCGCCGAGTGCCGCGATCAGTCCCGGATCGGCCCCCGCGCCTTTGTGCCCCGGGATGTGGAACCGCTCGGGGTTGCGCGCCACGTACGCGACCACGGCATCGAGGTAGGGAGCTTCCTGCTGATCCGGCATCCGTGCCGAGTCTATTTACGCCCCCTGCCGCCCGCCGGGGCCGTCCTACGCGCCGCGGGGAGGGTCGCCGGCCGTGTAACGCGTGCACGGGTACGTCCGCTTCTTGGGAGAGACCTCGACACGCCCTCGATCGTATGCGGACAAGGCGGGGTAGGACGGTCAGGGGGAGAAGGAAACCGACCGCCCTATCCGCCCGCCTGCGCCGAGGCTGAAACCCGGCGGAGGCGAGGCATCTAGTTATGTGGGCGGGCGCCGGAGTAGGGGGTCTCCGAACGCCCGCCCGCTGCCTCGACTCACGGCGTGCGTACCCCCTGCGGGGGGGACCTAAACCTGGATTTCGATCAGCGCTTCGCCGCGACCGCTCGTTGCAGCTGACTCTTGTTCATGCTCGAGCGGCCCTCGATCTTCAGCCGCTTCGCCTGGTTGTAGAGCTGCTCCTTGGTCTGGCCCTTGGGCCGATTGGTGCCGGAGCGCTGCCCGCCTCGCCGCGACGGCGACGAGCCGCGGGTGGAGCTGCGCGACCGGCTCCGCGACTCGCCCGAACGGGCACGATTCTTCTGGACGGTGCGGGCGGCCATCTCGCTGGCGCGGGATGACGATGCGCCCCGCTTGCGGGCGCTTCTCTTGATCTTCTCGTACTGCCGGGCACGCTTGGTGCCCTTCTTGACGCCACGCGGTGGCATACGAATCACTCCTTGGCGAACAATGAATCGGGTGGCTCCGCCTCATGAATCGGGTCGCGCTTACGCGCCCTCACATCTGGAGCACCCTCGCACGTCCGCTACCCGGCGCGCTTCGCTCCAAACGGCGGTTTGCCCCGCCCTGGAAGGCGGGTAGGCGCGAGAGGTGGCAGCTACCGTTGGTGGGCGACCGTATTGCGTACCTCCGCACGGAGACCGGACGCTTTAACCCTGGGAAGCTGACAGCGGGGAGTCCGGGCCACCAATGAACGCGCCTCGGCGGACATCCAAATGAATCCCACGCCCTATCCAGGGCCGGAGGAGCAGCTCGAGGGCGAGCGCCGCCTGCTCGAGCGCTACGCGCGGGATCACTCACCCACCGTCCGCGAGGAGCTCGTTGGGCGGTTCATGCCCCTCGCCCGGCGGCTGGCGGCCCGCTACGCCGGCGGCGCGGAGCCCTTCGACGACCTCGTCCAGGTCGCAAGCGTCGGCCTCGTGAAGGCCATCGACCGCTTCGACCCGGAGCGAGGCACGGCATTCTCGACCTTCGCCGTTCCCACGATCCTCGGCGAGCTCAAGCGCCACTTCCGCGACCGCGGCTGGTCCGTGCACGTCCCCCGCGACGTCCAGGAGCGAATCCTCAAGGTCGAGCGTGCGATGGCCGACCTGCCGGCAAAGCTCGGCCACGCCCCGACCATCCGGGAGATCGGTGAGCGCATCGAGGCCACCGACGAGGAGGTGCTCGAGGCGATGCACGCCGCCCAGGGCCATCACGCCGTCTCGCTGGACGCCACCTCGACCATGGGCGACGGAGACGAGCCCGGGCCGCTGCGCGATCGAATCGGCGAGGAGGACCTCGCCTTCGACACCGTCGAGTACGGCGAGGCGATCGCACCTGTCCTCGAGGAGATCTCGGAGCGCGACCGGAAGGTCCTCCATCTCCGCTTCGTCGAGGACATGACCCAGAGCGAGATCGCGGCGCAGGTCGGCGTCTCGCAGATGCACGTCTCGCGCATCCTGCGCGCCACGATCGACAAGCTGCGCCAGCGGATTCCCGAAGCGGAGTAGCTACGCAAGGAAGAGCGACTACGGCTTCGCCCTAAGACGGGTCGCGCCTGTCGGCGCGCCCTTGCATCTCCCCGGCCCTCTCATCGACCTCGAACACGAGAAACTCGGCGGGCTCGCCCGAGGGCGTCCTCCCCTTCGCCACCTCCATGCGGCTGGCGAGATCGCGCAACGAACCGGCGCCCGGAACCTCCATGTCGCCGATCAGCTTCTCGCCCGCCCCCTCCACGAGGGGGCCGACCCGGACCCGCAGGCTCCGCGCCCCGTCCTTGATCGAGAGGCCGACGCGTCCGTCGAAGAAATCCCCTCCGTCGGAGGAGGAGACGGCGTCACCGAGCAGCACCGTGTCGGCGAGTCGGTCGACCGAGAACTCCGCGCGGGCCGCGAGGGCGCCGATCACCCGAGCCAGGACCGGCCGCACCATCACGCCGGGAGCGATCGCCATCGCCAGCTCCTCCGGTTTCTCCGACGGCGTCCCGTTGTTGCTGAATTCCGGTGGCGCGTAGCTGAACCGGATCGTGGTCCTGTTGCCTTGTCCGGCACCGCCGCTGACCTCGAAGCTGTCCGAGAGCGCCGCGATCAGCGGCAGGCCAAGGCCGAGCGAGGGGCCGCCCGCGTTCGCGCGCGGCCGAAAGCCGCGTCCCTCGTCGGCGATCTGGATCTCGAGCTGGCCGTCGCCCGGATCCGCGCTCACCCGCATGGGCCCTGGAGCGTCGTCGTAGGCGTGCAGCACCACGTTGTTGCAGGCCTCGGTGACGACGGTCTTCAGGTCGGCGATCCTCGACCCGGTGAGCCCGAGCGCCTCGCCCAGCCCGGCAACGGCCTGACGGACGACCATGACGTTCTCCGCGGTCGCCGGAAGGGTCAGGCGAAGTGCGGTGGCGGTCACGAGCGGGGCTTCCCGGAGTTGCCCGAGACCGCCGAGAAGGCGTCCTCCCTTCGCGTGTGTACCGGCAGCTCCGCTCGCAGGCCGGTCACCTCCAGAACTCGATCCACGGCGTCCGCGCCGTTCGAGTGGACCACGGCGAAGGCGATCCCGGCCTCCGTCGCCCGCCGTCGCCCATCCAGGATGACGCCCAGGATCGAGGAATCGATGAAGGTGGCGGGGGAGAGATCGACGACCGTCACGGTGCCTTCGTCGAGGAGCGAACCAAGTCGGCGCCGCAGATTCGGCGCGGTGCTCAGGTCATGCTCGCCGGAGATGGTCAGCACAGCTAGTTCTGCGTCAGTTCGTTCGAGCGCGAGCTCCCCCGTTCGCACACCGGCGAACCTACCTTGATCGGTGAAGACTCAAACCTCCTGCTCGGGACGCACTGAGGCCAGACGCTCGGCGCGGCGCTGCTGCCAAAGCACGAAGCCGATCGCGACGAGCGTAATCACGAACAACATCGTCGCCAGCACGTTGACCTGAACGGGGATGCCCCTCAGGTGCGCCCCGAAGACGTAGATCGGAAAGGTCTCGGTAATGCCCTTGTTGAAGTCGGAGACGATGAAGTCGTCCACCGAGAGGGCGAACGCGAGTAGTGCCGCCGCGAGGATTCCGGGGCTGAGCAGCGGGAAGGTGACGTACCTGAAGGTCTCTATAGGCGTGGCCCCGAGGTCAGCGGCCGCGTCCTCGACGCTGCGGTCGAAGCCGATCAACCGCGATCGGACCACGACCACGACGAAGCTGATGCAGAACATGATGTGGGCGATCAGCAAGCTGGTGAAGCCGAGCGGCACGCCGTAGATCAGGAACAGCGAGAGCAGCGATGCCCCCATCACGATCTCGGGCGTGGCCATCGGGAGGACGATCAGCAGATTCGATGCACCTCGCCCATGGAACCGATATCGGACGAGCGCGATCGCCATCAGCGTCCCGATTGAAGTCGAGATGAGCGTCGCCAGCGCAGCCAGCCTGAAGGATGTGAATAGAGCGGTGTTCAGGTCCGGTACCGAGAACGCGTGCTCCCAGTACTTGAGTGTGAAGCCGTTGTTGATCGCGAACGAGAGCCGGTCCCTGTTCTGGGAGGCGTCGGCGAAGGAGAAGACGGCGATCACCGCGATCGGGATCAGCATGTAGGCGAGCGCGAACCCCGTATAGATCTTGAACCCGTTCCCCCTCAGCCAAGACCAGACCCGGCTCGGGGCTGCTGAGATCGCGGGCCTCGCCGTCGCGGTAGCTGACTCCATCGCCTATCGCACCTCTTCCTCGCTACCGATGAACGCCTCGGTCCCGGCGAGTCGGATGTAGATGAACACGATGGTGAGGACCGCCGCCATCATCAGGAAGGAGAGCGCCGCGGCATGGGGGTAGTCGCTCTGCTCCAGATAGGTGGACTGGATCTTGTTACCGATCATCGTGTTGTTGGCGCCGCCCAGGAACTCCGCGTTGATGTAGTCGCCCGACGCCGGGATGAACGTCAGCAGCACGCCCGCGATGACGCCCGGCATCGTCAACGGCAAGGTGACGCGAAGGAAGGCCTGCCTGGCCGAGGCGTAGAGGTCCTTGCCCGCCTCGATCAGGCTGGTGTCGATCCGCTCCAGGCTCGCGTAGATCGGCAGGATCATGAACGGCAGGAAGTTGTAGGTCAGCCCCGCGATGACGGCGCCGGAGGTGGCCAGCAGCCGACCGTCATCGGGGATGACCTGGAGGGACTTGAGCAGGTCCACGATCGGGCTGTCGTCGGCGAGGATCGTCTCCCAGGCGACCGTCCTGATCAGATAGGTGGTGAAGAATGGGGCGATCACCGCGAAGAGCAGCGGCAGGCGCCAGCGGGGGTTGACCTTGAGCGCGATCGCGTACGCGAGCGGGTAGGCGATCAGCAGGGCGATGATCGTCGCCGTTCCGGCGTAATAGAAGGTGCGCACGATCTGCTCGCCGCGACCTGCGAGCGCATCCGAGTAGTTGGAGAACTCCCAGCTGAAAGTGAATCCCTGTGGTGTGTTCGGCACACCCGAGCGGAGCGACATCTCCCCCATGAAGTACATGGGGACGACGAAGAACACGACCAGCCAGATCACCCCGGGCCCGAGCAGCCCGTAGGGGAGTAGGCGCCGGCGGAGGTGCGAGGGTTTCATGCGAGGGTGCTCCGCAGGAGCAACCCGTTTAAGGGCCGCGCAACCCGTTTTGTGGCGAAGCGTCTCTCGGCCACGTTGCTCCTCCGCCGGCGTCCTTGATCTCTCAGCCGGAGGTCACCTCCTGGAAGGCCGCCTCGACGTCAGCGACGTCCTGTGGACTACCCGGCGGGTCCGGGTCCTCGGAGCATGGCGCGATCTCCTGCTCGGTCGGGAAGATCTTCGGATCGTTCGCGACCTTCGGGTCCTCCTTGGCGAGGATCTCGTGCACGCCATCGACCGGCGTCACGTACTGGACGAAATCCGTGATGTTGGCCGCCACCTCGGGCCGGTAGACGAAGTTCAGGAACGCGAGCGCCGCCGCCGTGTTCGGGGCGCCGATCGGGATCACGGCCTGGTCGAAGAACGTGTCGCAGCCGTCCGTCGGCCTGCGCCACTCGACTTCCTCGATCGGCCTGCCGATCAGGTATTGGTCGCCAGACCAGCCGATCGCGGCGACGATGTTGCCCGCGGTCAGGTCCTCCGTGTACTCGTTGCCGGTGAAGCGGCGGATCTGGCCCGAATCGCGCGCCTCGCGGAGCTTGTCGATCGCCGCGAGCCAGTCGTCCTTGGTCGCGTCATTCACGTCGATCCCCTCGCTCTGCAGGACGAGCGGCACGGTGTCGCGCATCTCGGTCAGCATCGTGACCTTGCCCTTGTACTTCGGGTTGAACAGATCAGAGACCGAATCGATCTCCGGCGCCTTGGTCGTGTCGACCCAGACGCCGGTCTGGCCGCCCTGCCAGGGAATCATGAACTTGCGGTCGGGGTCGATGGTGGACTTCTCGAACTGCGGCAGGATGTTCTGGAAGACCGTGGGCAGGTCGTCGTGGTTGAGCTCCTGCAGGTAGCCGAGGTCGTACATCCGCTTCGCCATCCAGTCGGTGACGACGAAGAGGCTGCGACCGCCCGAGCTGCCCTGATCCAGCTGGGGCTTCAGCTTGTTGAAGAAGACGACGTTGTCGTTGATGTCTTCCTTGTAGTCGACCGTGACGCCGGTCTCCTGCTCGAACTCGTCCAGCGTGTTCCCGGACCCCTTGTCGATGTAGCCGGGCCAGTTCGAGATCAGCACCGAGCCGCTCGGTGTCCCCCCC
>JBKOYL010000045.1:0-5066 GCA_046725395.1 Actinomycetota bacterium
GCGTTGTTTCGTAACTCGCACCCGGACGTCGAACTGACGACCCCGCCAAGGGGACCCAACGCGGGCATCTATCGGGGCCGCGAGGAAATTCAGAGGTTTTGGGAGGACCTGGGGTCGGCGTTTGAGGCGACATCCGGCGAGCTCGAGCGGTTGGTCGAAAGCGGTGACCAGGTCGTCGGCGTCGTGAGGAGTCGCCTCCGGCCGAAAGGCAGCAGTGGCGAGATCGAGCTCCGGACTGGCTTCCTGTGGACGTTTCGCGACGGCAAGGTCGTGTCGCTGCGATTGTTTGATAAGCCCAAGGATGCCTTTAAAGCCGCCGGGCTGCGGGAGTAGGCGATGTCGGAGGAGAACATCGAGAGCGTCCGAGATGCGGTTGTGGCCTTCAACCGTGGCGACGTGGACACCTGGCTCGACGAGTACTGGGCGGACGACATCGACTACCGGCCGGTCGAGGGTGCGCTCGATGACCGTGGTCCGATGCACGGCAAGGACGCCGTGCGCGCCTACCTGCAGGACTGGATCGACACGTTCGAGAGCTTCAAGGTCGAGCCGCTGGAGGTGATCGACGCGGGCCAGGGCGAGGTCGTCGCGGTCTTCCGGATTAGCGGACGGGCGAAACTGAGCGGCGTCGAGGCGGATCTGACCTTCGCCGTCGTGTACACGCTCAGCGACGGGAAGATCGCACGGGGCCGCGAGTATTGGACCCGCGACGAGGCCCTCGAAGCTGCCGGGCTGTCGGAGTAGGCGATGTCCGAGGAGAACGTCGAGATCGTGCGCCGAAATACCGATGCATTCAGCCGCGGCGACTTCGAAGCATTCATGGAGGACTGGGCAGCCGATGCCGTGGTGGACTGGTCCAACTCCCGTGGACCCGATGCAGGCGTCTACCGGGGGCGGGTCGAGGTCCGGGCGTTCGCGGAGCGATTCAGCGATGCGTTCGAGGAGATTCGAATGGAGCTGGTCGACGATCCGGTAGAGGTGAAGGACGGCCTCGTGCTCGCGGAGAACGTCACATACCTTCGAGGCCGAGACGGCATCGAGGTTCAGGCTCGAAGTGCCTGGCTGGTCACGTTCCGGGACGGCGAGCAGACCTCGCTCACGCTCTACCAGACGAAGCAGGAGGCCCTCGAAGCCGCCGGGCTGTCGGAGTAGTGCTTTGGACGAGAAGCAGTAGCCGCTTCGCATGGAAAGCAACACTGAAGGCAGGCGCTCCTGCTTCTCGCGCAACCCAGGCACTCGATCTGGAAGCCGTCCTGCTGCTCCTCATCCGAGGCGGTCGTGAGCGATGGCATCGCCTCGGCGCTTGCTTCCACGAGAAAGCGGCGCCGCTGGCGCTCCTGGGCATGGCCGCCGAGAACAAAGGCTCGCGTGACCGCACCCAACCCGCTACTTGAAGTACGCGCTGCCCGCGTTCTCTCCGACGTTTTCGACAAACCACTTGCCCAAGTCCGATCGAGGCGCGTCCGTTTCCTCAATGAACTCCACCACCTTCCCGTTCGAGAACGCCGCCGCCGCCCTGTGCAGCTCGATCGGCGTCCCGTCTTTGGCCCTGATCTGCTTGGCGTCCTTGAGCTCGACGCGCTCTACCCTGGCATCGGCAAAGGACTCTTGGAACGCGGACGGGCGGCCGACTTCGGGCGGCTCGCCGACCCTGCCAAAGAACTCCTCGCACAACGGCTGCCCAAACATGAACTCACAGGCGGCGGAGTTGTCCTCGGCGAACAGGGGTGCCCACGCGTCGCCCACCTTCGTGATGAACGCCAGGTCACCCGCGTTCCCGCCGAACCTGTGGATCAACCAACCGAACCGGTCGCCGTCCTCGGCAAGCGGATCGGGAAGCTCGACCTTCTCCAACTCGACCGTCTCGCCATTCGAGAACCTCGCGGCCGCTCTGTCGCCGTTGATCACGACGTCCCGGACGGTCGCGTCTACGAACGACTTCCGAAACTTCGACGGCGTCGGCGTGCAGTTCTCTATCGGCCCGCTGATGGTCTCGCAGTTCACCCGCCCGCACGCGGGCTGGGTCATCAGCTCGCAGAATCGCTCTCGGCCGGCGAAGAGCGGTGCCCATTCGTTGCCGGCCTGCTCGATCCTCTGCTCCGGGGAGAGTCTTGCCTCCGTGGTGCGTTCGTCATCGTCGTCGCCTCCTCCGCAAGCGACAAGGCCAAGCGCGCCGAGCGCCAGCAGCGTGAGCAACAAGGCACGGCGCGACTCACGCGAGCTCCGATGTCCGGTGATCGTCATCTTCGAGGTCCTTCCGGCATTTCCCAGTGCTTCTTCCTGTCGCTTGCCGCTCCGACGCGGCCGTGCACAGGCTGCACCGCGGGCGTAATCGCGCTCGAATTTCCGCTAAGTGACGGCTAATTCCGGGCTGAGGGCGGCTGTATGCTCGGCGGGGACGCTCGATGGAGTTCCGCATACTCGGACCGCTCGAGGCCAGCGAGGCCGGCACGGAGGTGGCCGTCGGGAGCGGCAAGCAGCGGGTTGTGCTTGCGCTGTTGCTCCTGCACCCCAACGAGGTGCTCTCCAAAGACCGCCTGATCGACGCGCTGTGGGGCGAGCGCCCCCCGCCGACGGCGGCGAACATGCTGCACAACTACGTCTCCCAGCTCCGCCGCGCCCTGGGCGGTGACGGAGCGGCGGCGCTTGAGACGCGCGGCAACGGCTATCTGCTTCGCCTGGATCGCGGCGAGCGCGACGTGGACCGCTTCGAGGAGCTCCTCAGCCGCGGCAGGGACCTTCGGACGGAGGATCCGAAGGCGGCGGCGGAAGTTCTGCGCGAGGCGCTTGCCCTCTGGCGCGGCCCGCCGCTCGCCGACTTCAGCTATGAGGACTTCGCTCGCGAGGAGATCGGGCGGCTCGAGGAACTGCGCCTGAGCGCGCTCGAGGAGCGGATCGAGGCCGACCTGGCGCTTGGTCGCCACGCCGACCTGGTCGCGGAACTCAGCCAGCTTGTGGGCGCGCATCCGCTGCGCGAGCGCCTCCGCGCCCAGCTGATGCTGGCGCTCTACCGCAGCGGTCGCCAGGCGGAGGCGCTCGAGGTCTACCGGGAAGCTCGTCGGGCCCTGCTCGAGGAGCGCGGACTTGAGCCGGGCGCCGCTCTGCGTGAGCTCGAGGCGGGAATCCTCCGCGAGGACCCCAAGCTCGGCGCCCCATCGGGATTCGGCGCGCCGTTGCTCCGCAGACGCAAGGGCGGCCTGCCGATCGCGGCCGGCGGTGCGGCGTTGCTTGTGGCGGCCGCGGTCGCCGCGATCGTCGCGCTCAGCGATGGCGGCGACCCTTTGGGCGCCGCGGGGCTCCCCGGCGCCACCTGCTCGCCGGTCGCGTCCGCTCCCGGCGCCACGCCGGACCTGATCGTCGCCGCCGACCTCCCGCTCAGCGGCATCGCTCGCTCCCTGGGTTCCGAGATGGACGCCGCGATCCGGTATGTGCTGAACGAGCGCCGCTTCCGGGCCGGCCCCCACAGCGTCGGTTATCAGGTCTGCGACGAGGCAACGCGCCAGGGTGGAATCGCCGATCAGGGGCGCTGCGAGCAGAACGCGACGGCCTTCGCGCGCACCCCGAGCGTGGTCGCGGTGATCGGTACGTTCGGCTCCTCCTGCGCCCGCTTCGAGATCCCGATAACAAACCGCGCCGGCCTGGCGATGGTGAGCCCGAGCACCACCTCAGTAGGCCTGACGCGCGCGGGACCCGGCGCCGGGCCCGGCGAGCCACACCGGCTCTACCCAACCGGCGAGCGCACCTTCGCTCGGATCGTCGCCGACGACAACGTGCAGGCCGCCGCCAATGGACTGCTCGCTCGCCGGCTCGGGGTCCGGCGCCTGTTCCTGCTCGAGAGTGGTTCCCCGGGCCAGCCCTTCGAAGCTCTCGTCGACGGCGTCGACCACGCGGCCGAGCGCCTCGGCGTCCGCGTCGTCGGGCGGGCTCGGTGGGATCCGGTGACTCGACGATTCCCTGCGCTGGTGGAACGCGTGCGGCAGGCGCGGCCCGACGGAGTGTTCCTCGGCGGGGCGCTGATCGAGAACGAAGGGCACCTGATCCGTGAGCTGCGCGCCGCGCTTCCACGAGCTCGGCTGCTGGCGCCCGACGGCTTCTCTGCGACCGACGCGCTCGTCGACGTAGCCGGCTCCGCCGCCGAGGGGATGACGGTGACGATCTCGGGCACCCCGCCGGAAGCCCTCGGCCCGCAGGGACGCAGGTTCGTGGCGGGCTTCTCCGAGGATCTCGGCGTGACCCCGGAGACCTACTCCGTCTACGCCGCGCAGGCCGCCGAGGTCGTCCTCGACGCGGTCGCGCGTTCGGATGGCACGCGCGCCTCGGTGGTGCGTGAGCTCTTTCGAACGCGCGTCCAAGACGGGATCGTCGGAGACTTCTCGATCACCGCCGCGGGAGACACGACCGCCCGTGCGATCAGCGCGTACCGGATCGAGGGCGGGCGCCGGGAGCTTCTCACGGTGCTCACCCCGGGGCGCGAGCTCGTACCCGGTTCCGCCGCAGCGCGGTAGGGATCAAGCAGCCGGGATGAGCGCTTCCGGCGCATTGCGATAGCGACGACGCGCACGGCGCTCGCTCCTCCAAGGGACGAGGAGGAGAACTCCGCACGCCCTCACCGCTCGCTCTCGCAATCGCGTGAAGGCGGAAGTCTCAGCTGCCGGGACGAGGGGCTCCCGGGATTGCCGCTTTGGACGAGAAGCTGCTACGCATGAGCACTCGTCACCCCGGGGCGCTTCGGGTTACCCCGCTCCCACCAAGCGATCGAGTCGGCGTCCTCACCGAGCTCCTCCAGCGCGCGCGCGGTTGATCGAACACGGGAGCCGCTGAGATCCCCGCAGAACTTCCAGAGCTCGCGAGCCGCGCGTTTGTAGTGGTGGATCAGGTCGTCGAGCTCGAAGGCATTGATCTCGCCCGCTTCGAACCGGCGGAACCCCTCCTGGACCCGCTCGAGCAGCTTCGCTAGCTGCGCTTCGTGATAGCTCGTTACCAGAGCAAGGTCGGCCCGGCGTTGCTCCCTTCGCCCAGCTGCCGACCGCTGCTTCTCACTGGCGGGATCCATCCGGCGAGAAGTA
>JBKOYL010000090.1:0-8593 GCA_046725395.1 Actinomycetota bacterium
AGACCTCGTCGACGACCTCGGTCGGAGCGTCATCTACAACCATGTTGTTGTAGGTTAGCTGCGGATCAGGAAAAGAGCCCGTCTCCACAAGCGTGCTCGACGAGGAGGGAGCTGCGACATGAAACTGACGACCAACACGCAAGTCTCCGTCGATGGGGTGATGGAGGGAAACGGCGCTCAGGATCAGAACCGCAGCGGATTCGAGCGCGGCGGATGGGCCAGGCCGCTGTTCGACGACGAGGCCATGGCGTTCGTCAACGAGTTCTACCAGCGCGCCGACGCCTTCCTGTTCGGCCGACGAACCTACGAGCTCTTCGCCGGCTACTGGGGAGTACGTTCGGGCGACCCGATCTCAGATGCATTGAACGCGCGGCCCAAGTACGTGGCATCGACCACTCTCACCGACCCGCAATGGGCGGACACGACCGTCCTCTCCGGCGACGTCGCGGCCGCGGTCAGCGAGCTGAAGGCCAAGCCGGGAGGCGAGCTACAGGTGCACGGCAGCGGCGAGCTGGTTCGCTGGCTCCTCGACAACCAGCTCGTCGACGAGATCACCCTGCTCGTCTGCCCCGTGATCGTCGGCCAGGGCACGCGGCTATTCCCCGACAGCGGCCCGGACACAGCGCTTGAACTGGTCGACTCGCGAACCTACCCGAAGGGCATAACGACCCAGGTCTACCGGCCCACCGGGCGCCCGGAGTACGCGACCTGAAGCACGTGACATAGGTGCCGCAGTCAGTGAGAGTCGCTCATCGGTGGGTGCGGGCTGCAGCCATGTCGATGTCGAGCGTTCCTACCCACAACATGGGCGGCAAGACTCTCAAACGACCTGGATCAACTAGACGATGCAGACGTTCGTGACGTGGAGCTCCACGTGTGTGAAGCGGCGCTTTCGGACCTGGACGCGCTTCGTCTTGCCAGCCAGGCAGGCATGATCACAACGCTTGGAGCACTCCCCTCCGCGGGACAGACGTACCCGGGCGGGCATGGTGGCGGGCCGGGCGGCACAGAGCTGACGTCGTAGAGGCCGCGCTTCAGCTTGAACCTGAACTTGCCGTCGGTGACCTCCCTACTCCCCACCATCACGCCGTCGCTCGCCCGCCGCACGGTCACCGTCACCGGTCCCGGGTAGACGCTCGCCGCCGGCCGCGGCTCGATGCACGGTCCGTAGCAGCTGACGTCGAGCACGACGCCTTCGATGCCCGAGGGCTTGTGATGGCGCTTCTTCGCCTCGGCCGGCGCGGCAAGCACGGCGATCAGCCCGAGCAGCACGAGCGCGGTAGCGGCCCTCCTCACGGCACGCACCCCACCCACGCCGCGAGCAAGCGAATGCCGCCCGCTCAGCCGCCGGCGACGGCCGGGAGGATCGTCACCTCGTCGCCGGCGGAGACCTGCGTGTCGAGGCCGTCCTGGAAGCGGATGTCCTCGCCGGAGACGTAGACGTTGACGAAGCGGCGCAGGTCGCCATCCTGGGTGATCCTCTCCCGCAGCCCGTCGTGCTGGTCGAACACGGCGTCGAGCGCCTCGCCGACTGTCGAGCCGTCGACCTCGAGCTCTCCCTCCCCGCCCGTGGCGGCGCGGAGCTGGGCCGGAATCTTCACCGTGATGCTCATCGTCGGCCGGAGATCTTAGTCACCGCTCCGCGCGAACAGCACGCCTAGGCCGAGACTCCCGTACCCTCGAACTCGGCCTCGAAGGCGTCCAGGGTGGGCTCGATCTCGTGCATCTGGAAGGTCTCCCGCGTGGCGTCGAGCGTCTTCAGGCCCTCCCCAGTGATGTAAGCGACCACCCGCTCATCCGCACCGATCGCGCCGGTCTCGGCGAGCTTGGCGAGCACGCCGACCGTGACGCCCCCGGCGGTCTCTGTGAAGACACCCGTCGTCTCAGCCAGCAGCCGGATGCCGTCTCGGATCTCGTCGTCGGTGACCGACTCGATGATGCCGTCCGTGGAGCGGGCGAGGTCGAGCGCGTAGGGGCCGTCCGCCGGGTCGCCGATCGCCAGGCTCTTGGCGATCGTGTCGGGGCGCTGGGGCTTGCAGACGTCCCAGCCCTCGGCGAATGCCGTGGCCACCGGCGAGCAGCCGAGGGCCTGGGCGCCGCAGAAGATGGGCAGCTCTCCCTCGACCAGCCCCAGGTCGAGCCAGTCGCGCATGCCCTTGGCGAGCTTGGTGAACAGCGATCCCGAGGCGATCGGGGCGATTACGCGGTCGGGCACCTTCCAGCCCAGCTGCTCGATGGTCTCGAAGGCGAGGGTCTTCGAGCCCTCGGAGTAGTAGGGGCGAAGGTTGACGTTGACGAACGCCCAGGGATGCGTCTGACTGAGCTCGGTACAGAGGCGGTTGACGTCGTCGTAGGTGCCACGAATCCCGACCAGGTTGGTCCCATAGATGCCAGTGGCGAGCAGCTTCTGCTCCTCCAGATCCGCCGGCACGAAGACGTAGGAATCGAGCCCGGCGGCCGCAGCATGCGCGGCGACGGCGTTGGCGAGGTTCCCGGTGGAAGCGCAGGCGACCGTGTCGAAGCCCAGCTCCTTGGCCTTGGCGACGGCGACGGCGACGACCCGGTCCTTGAAGGAGTGCGTGGGATTCGCTGCGTCGTTCTTGATCCACAGCTCGCCCAGCCCGAGCCGTTCGGCGAGACGGCCGGCGCGGATCAGGGGCGTCAGCCCCGGCTCCAGCGGGTCCCCGGGGCGCCCGTCGAAGGGCAGGAAGTCCGAGTAGCGCCAGATCCCGCGAGAGCCCGCCTGGATCTTGCGACGCGCCTCGGCGGGGTCGAGATCCGAGAAGTCGTACGAGACCTCCAGCGGACCGAAGCACTGCTCGCAGACGAACCGGGCGTCGAGCGGGTACTCCGCCTCGCATTCCTTGCACTTGAGAGATTCGACTGCCATTGCTCCTCTACGGAAAAACCTCCGCCGGGATTCATGTGGGCGGAGGTTCCTTTCGGAGCGCTCTTCCCACATCTTCCAGGCTCTACGAACGACACCTGCTGGACTTGGCACCTTCCTCGGACAGAGTCCGAGGGGGTTGCCGGGGCTTCATCGGGCCAGTCCCTCCACCCCTCTTGATGTGGTGCTTATGTGCGGGGCAATATAGCAACGCGCACGCGCGTCGAATCCGGGTGCAGGCCTGCGCTCGGTAGCCGCGGTGTGGCGTAAAGTGGCAGAAGTCATGGAATTTGTAGTGACGAGCCCCACAGGTCCGGAAGATGCCGAACCTCCCTCGCCCCAGACTGCGAAGGACCCGCGCCGGCGAGCTCGTCGCGCCCCTTCCGCCTGAGCCACAGGCGCCCCAGGTCGAGGAGATCGCGGCCGAGGGGTTGCGCTGGGTCAAGATCGACCAGCCCGGGGCTCTCGAGCAGGCCTGGCTGGAGGAGAACTTCGATTTCCACGCCCTCGACTTCGAGGACGTGCTCTCGCGCAACCAGCGCCCAAAGATCGACGTCTACGACGACTACCTGTTCATCGTCCTGCATTTCCCGATCTTCGACAGCGCCGCCCGGCGGCTCGGCGCGGGGGAGCTCGACCTCTTCGTGGGTGCGGGCTTCCTGATCACGATCCCCAACCAGCCGCTGCAGCCCGTCGAGTACCTGTTCGAGCGCTGCCGGCAGAAGGAGGAGTTGCGCGATCAGCTCTTCAGCCGCGGCTCGGGATATCTCCTCTACCGGCTCGTCGACGACGGCTTCGACTATTGCTTCCCGATGCTGCGGAAGATCGGCAACAAACTCGATGCGCTGGAGGTGGAGATCTTCGAGGGCCGCTCCGACGAGATCGTGCGCGACATCTCGAACGTAAAGCAGGAGATCATCAACTTCCGCAAGGTGATCCGCCCGCAACGCCCGGTGCTCAGGGACCTGGAGAAGGTCAAGCAGCGCTATCTGGCCCCGGACATGGATCTGGAGATCTACTTCGACGACATCGTCGACGCGCAGGAGCGGATCTGGGACATGCTCGAGAATTACAAGGAGGTGATCGAGGCGCTCGAGGACACCAACGAGTCCGTGATCTCGCACCGCGTCAACGACATCCTCCGCGTGCTCACCTCCATCAGCGTCATCGTCCTGCCGCTCACTCTGCTGGCCAGCGTCTGGGGTATGAACGTGGGCGTCCCCGGCGAGGGCGATCAGACCGCCTTCTGGGTGATCGCGGCCACGATGGTCGCGCTCCTCGTCGGCATGGTCGCCTTCTTCCGCCGGCGCGGCTGGCTGTAGGTTCGGCGGCGGTGTTGGTGGCCGCCTGGCCGCGGTGTTTGTGGCGGCCATGATGATGGGGCGAAGCCGTCAATACGATGCGCCATGTGGCCACTCAGAGGATCTGGGCGCCGTGGCGCCTCGCCTACGTGAAGGACGCCTCGAAGGACAACGAGTCGGAGTGCATTTTCTGCGCCGCGCTCGCGGCGGACGATGACGACGCCAGCCTGATCGTTCACCGCGGCGAGCGCTGCTTCGTGATCCTCAACAAGTTCCCCTACACGAACGGGCACCTGATGGTGGCGCCTTACCAGCACCTCAGCGCACTGCAGCAGCTCGACCCCGACACGGTTGCGGAGCTGATGGCCCTCGCCCAGCGCGGCATGGACGCGCTCGAGACGAGCTACGCCCCGCACGGCTACAACGTCGGCTTCAACCAGGGCCGCGTCGCCGGCGCCGGCGTCGAGCACCACATCCACATGCACGTCGTCCCCCGCTGGGGAGGCGACACCAACTTCATGCCGGTGCTCGGTGACACGAGGGTGATGAACGAGACGCTCGCAGAAAGCTTCGAGACAGTCCGCAAGGCGTTCGGCTGAGATGGCGATCACCGCTCCCCCGGCAGAGATCTTCAAGGCCTACGACATCCGCGGCCTCTACGGCGAGCAGCTGGACGCCGACACGGCGCATCTGATCG
This sequence comes from Actinomycetota bacterium, assembly GCA_046725395.1. Taxonomy (GTDB): domain Bacteria; phylum Actinomycetota; class Thermoleophilia; order Solirubrobacterales; family 70-9; genus DASUPK01. The sequence continues at coordinate 4,886 of JBKOYL010000090.1, forward strand.
GGCGCGCCTTCGCCAGGGTGCTGGCCAAGCTGCGCGGCAAGGAGACATCAGAGCTGCGGGTGGGGCTGGGGCGCGACATGCGATTGAGCGCCCCCGACATGGCCGCCGGGGTTCGGGCGGGTCTGCTCGATGAGGGCGTCACCGTCCTTGACGCCGGCCAGATCGCCACCGAGTTGAGTTACTTCCTGGTCGGCTCCCGTGAGCTGGACGGCGGAGCCATGGTCACCGCGTCACACAATCCCAAGCGCTACACGGGCGTGAAGCTGATCAGGGAGGGCGCGCTCGCTCTCTCCGGGGATGCGGGGATCCAGGACGTCCGCGCCGAGATCGAGGTCGGGCTGCCCGATCCGCCGGGCGGGGGGACGGTCGAGGAGGTCGACGTCTATCCCGACTTCCACGAGCACATGATCTCGGTGGTCGAAGCCGACACGATCGGGGCGCTCCGCATCCTGGCCGACGGCAGCGACGGCATGGCCGGGCCAATGGTGGGCCCGCTGCTCGACCAGCTCGACATCGAGGTCACGACGAGCCGCTGGGAGCCGAACGGCGACTTCCCGGAGGCAGGACCGAACCCCTTTCTCGAGGAGAACCGCCGCATGCTCGTCGCGCAGGTCAAGGAGGGGGGCTTCGACCTCGGGATCGCTTGGGACGGCGACGCGGACCGCTGCTTCTTCATCGACGGCGAGGGGCGCTTCTGCGACGGCGACTTCGTCTGCGCCCTGCTTGCGCGGGCCGCCCTCGTCAAGGAGCCCGGCTCGACCATCCTGTATGACCCCCGTTCGAGCCGTGCGGTTCCCGACACCGTTGCGGCGGCCGGCGGCGAGTCCGACCTCAGCCGGGTCGGCCACGCCTTCTTCAAGATCCGGATGCGGGAGACCGGCGCGGTCTTCGGCGGCGAGGTCTCCGGGCACTACTACTTCCGCCACTTCTACTGCGCCGACTCGGGGACGATGCCCGCCCTGCTGATGCTCGAGCTGATCTCGCGCGAGGGCCGCTCGCTGACCGAGCTGATGGCGGAGTTCCGCTCGAAGTACTTCATCTCGGGCGAGATCAACTCCGAGGTCGCGGACCAGGAGGGCAAGGTGCGAGAGATCGCGGAGCGCTACTCCGACGGCGAGGTCAACTGGCTCGACGGTGTCTCGGTGGACTATTCGGACTGGCACTTCAACGTCCGGCCGTCGAACACCGAGCCGCTGCTGCGTCTCAACCTCGAGTCGCTCGTCTCCCGCGAGGACATGGAGGCGAAACGCGATGAGGTCCTGGCGCTGATCGGCTCGTAGATGCGAGGGTGCTCCGAAAGCGAAGCTGAGGAGCAGATGCAAGGGCGCCCGTCAGCGCGACCCGTCAAATGGCGAAGCCGGTAAGCACATCCCCACAAACGTGGCAAGCGATCGCGGACGCCGGGATCCGCGTGCTGCGGATCCCGACGCCGTTCCAGGTCGGCCGGGTCAACACCTACCTGATCGAGGACGAGCCGCTCACCCTGGTCGACTCCGGGCCGAACTCCGGCAAAGCGCTCGACGAGCTCGAGCGCCAGCTGGAGGCGCTCGGCCATCGGATCGACGAGCTCGAGCTGGTGATCATCACCCACCAGCACATCGACCACCTCGGGCTGGTCGACATCATCGCCAAGCGCTCGGGCGCCGAGGTGGCGGCGCTCGACCTGCTCGCGCCGTTCGTCGAGAACTTCGGTGACGACGCCGAGCGCGACGACGCGGAGGCGGCAGCGCTGATGCGCCGTCACGGGATCTCCGAGGAGGTCGTCACCGCGCTGCGCCAGGTGACCGGCAGCTTCCGCGCCTGGGGCTCGAGGGCGAAGGTGACGAGGCCCCTCAGCGACGGCGAGGTCCTGGAGCTGCGCGATCGCAGGCTCGAGGTCCAGCACCGTCCGGGGCACAGCCCCTCGGACACCGTCTTCTGGGACGCCGAGCGGCGGATCCTGATCGCCGCCGATCACCTGATCAAGCACATCTCATCCAACCCCCTGATCACGCGCCCTCTCGACGGCTCCAGCGATCGAACGCAGGCGCTGGTCACGTACCTGCGCTCGCTTAAGCGGACACGAGAGCTGCCGGCCGAGATCGTCCTCTCCGGACATGGCGAGCCGATCACGGAGCATCGCGACCTGATCGACGAGCGATTCGCCATGCACCAGCGGCGCGCCGAGAAGATCTACGGGCTGATCGTGGAGCAGCCGCGCACCGGACATGAGCTCGCCCAGGCGCTCTGGGGGGACGTGGCGGTGACCCAGGCGTTTCTGACCCTGTCCGAGGTGATCGGGCACGTCGATCTGCTCGTCAACGCCGGCCATGCGCGGGAGGTCGAGGACGGCGGGGTGGTGCGATACGAGGCGACGGCGGACACGCCCACCGGCGAGCTCGGAGACCTCATCCCGGGCGGTAACCCCGTGGCGAGCGGGGGTTAGAAGAAACCGTGCCGCCGACGATTGCCCCTGCGCGCAGAGATCCCGCCCCGGCGGCCCCTGCGGTTCCGCTGATGCCGGATGCGGACCGGAAGCGGATGCTGATCATCGTCAACCCCTACGCGACGACGGTCTCGGATCGCCTCAAGAACCTGGTCGTCTACGCCCTCCAGGCGCGCTACGACGTCGAGGCAGTCGACACGAAGGCGGCGGAGCACGCGATCGAGATCGGCCGTGAGGCGCAAACCGGCGGCTACGACATCGTCGTCGCCTTCGGCGGCGACGGAACCCTCAACGAGGTGGCCAACGGCCTGGCGGGGACGGACGTCCCCGTCTCGGTGCTGCCCGGCGGGTCGACGAACGTGGTCTGCCGGACACTGGGCATTCCGAACGACGTGGTCGACGCGACGGAACACCTGATCGGGCTCGCCGACGACTTTCATCCGCGCAAGATCGACCTCGGCCGCTGCAACGGCCGCCACTTCGTCTTCGCCTGCGGCGTCGGGCTCGACGCGACGGTCGTCAGACGGGTCGATGCCCACCCCCTGCTCAAGGCCCGCGCCCGTCAGTGGTACTACACCTGGGCGGCGATCTCGGGGTTCTACCGGCAATACCTGCGGGACCCGGTCCGACTCGAACTCGAGGTTGACGGCGTGAAGCATGAGGGGGTAACCGCGATCGCCCAGAACTCGGACCCCTTCACCTACTTCGCCCAGGTCCCGATCCGGATCTGCGAGGACGTCGACCTTGATGACGGGACCCTGTCGATGGCCTTGCTCCAACGCGCCAAGCAGCGCGACATGCTGCCGATCGCCGCGCGCATCCTCAACCGGCGGCTTCACGCTTCGCAGCATCGCCAGATCGACGAGTTCGACGACGTCACCGAGGCGATGGTCCGCTCAGTCTCCACCGATGGGGACGGCCAGGCCCGTCCCTTCCAGGTGCAGGTCGACGGCGATTACATCGGGGAGCACACCGAGCTGCGGTTCTCGGTGGCGCCGCGTGCGCTCAGCGTCGTCGCCTGATTACTTGTGCTTCGCGGTGAAGTTGACCTTGCTCCGTCCCCCGGAGCAGAGGTCCTGCGCGGAGAAGTGGTAGATCGCATAGCCCTCCAGCTCGTCGGGCGCGACGAAGCTGCCATGGATCTTGTCGAATTTGGTTCCCAGGAAGGTGTGGGTGAAGGTGAACGCGCGGTCCTTCCCCAGCTTCTTCGTCGGGAAGCCGTCGATCGTGAAGACGGGAGTTGAGACGCAGCCCTCGCGGGCGACCGCCGGCTCCCGCGTCAA
>JBKOYL010000055.1:0-34264 GCA_046725395.1 Actinomycetota bacterium
CGGACTACGACAACCTGACCCTCACCCTGATTGCCGACTTCGACGCTCCGATCGCCCAGGTGTGGGAGCTCTGGTCGGATCCGCGCAAGCTCGAACGCTGGTGGGGCCCGCCTACCTATCCGGCGACCTTCAAGAAGCACGACCTCAGCCCGGGCAGTGAGGTCACGTACCTGATGACCGGTCCGGAGGGCGATACGCACTACGGCGTGTGGCGGGTCACCGCCGTCCGTTCCCCGACCTCGCTGGAGTTCACCGATGCCTTCGCCGATGTGGACGGGACGCCGATCGCGGACATGCCGGTCAGCACGGTCAGCGTCCGGCTCACCGAGCGCGACGGCGGCACCCGGATGGAGATGCATGAGACCTTCGAATCCCGCGAGGGCATGGAGAAGCTGGTGGACACGGGTCTGGTCGATGGTCGGCGGCAGGCGGTCAGCCAAATGGACGTCCTGCTCGCCGCGTAACCGCGATCAGCCACCAACCCCCGTACGGAGAGCACGCGCCCGGCAGGATTCGAACCTGCGGCCTACCGCTCCGGAGGCGGTCGCTCTATCCCCTGAGCTACGGGCGCGGGAGGGGCAAGTGTAAGCCGGTAGCGCCGGCGGTCGAAGCACGGGGGTCGCCACCGCAAGCGCACGAGCGCCATCGCCTCCGCGCCGTCCCTAGGCTACGCGCGTCATGGATCTCTCGGTCGTCTTTCTCGGCACCGGCGGCTCCGTGCCCTCGGCGCGGAGGGCGACCGCCTGCGTGCTGATTCGCTCAGGTGGGGCGCGCGTCCTGGTCGACGCGGGGGAGGGGGCCCAGCGGCAGATGATCAACTCGACCGGCCTGATCCAGGTCGACGACGTCTACATCACCCACTTCCATGCGGACCACTACCTGGGGCTGCCCGGGCTGCTCAAGACGTACGACCTGATGGAGCGCCAGAAGCCCCTGCGCGTGATCGGGCCGCCCGGCCTGATCCCGCTCTTCGATGCGCTGCGCCGGATCTTCGGCAGGCTGCGATACGAGGTCGAGCTGGTCGAGCTCGAGCCCGGAGAGGGCGTCGCGCACGACGGATTCGACGTGCGGGCCTTCGGCGTCGAGCACCGGATGCGGGCGCTTGGCTTCGCCTACGTCGAGCCGGAGCGGCCGGGCCGCTTCGACGTCGATGCAGCGCGCGGGCTCGGGATCACCGATCCGCACGACTACGGCCGGCTGCAGCGCGGGGAGACCGTCTCGGTGGACGGCTCGGTGATCCGCCCGGACCAGGTGATGGGGGCGCCCCGCCAGGGCCGCAAGGTCGTGATCACCGGCGATACCGGCCCCTGCGAGATGACGCGGATCGCCGCGCACGCGGCGCAGCTGCTGGTCCACGACGGCACCTTCGCCGTGGAGGAGTCACTGCGTGCGGCCGAGACCGGGCACTCAGTCGCCCGAGATGCCGCGCAGCTGGCTGCCGACGCCGAGGTCGAGATGCTGGCGATCGTGCACGTCTCCTCCCGCTACAACGTCTCGGCGGTCCTCAGCGAGGCCCGCCAGGCCTTCCCCAACACCGTCGCCCCGCGGGACTTCGACCTGGTCGAGATCCCGTTTCCCGAGCGCGGCGAGCCGAGGCTCGTGCAGGAGGGGGCGCGGCAGCGCCCAGAGCCCTTCGCGGAGCCGGCGCCGACCGAATAGCGACCGGGGACCGCGGCAACCAGGGGTCGTCCTGCGACCCCAATCAACCGCGGTTCAGGTCGATCGAGCCAATCCGGCGATCGCGTCTGCCACCGCCGGCGCCTGGTCCTCCTGGAGGAAGTGCTTGGCGGGGAGGATGGTCGCGTCGATGCCGAGCGCTTGCTCGATCGGCCGGCGATCGTCCGCTCCCAGGGCGGGGTCCCGCTCGCCCCAGAGAATCCGCGCCGGCCAGCCGGCCTCCCGGATGCCGTCGAGGTAGAGCCGCTGCTTTTCGGCAGTCGGCTCGAACCCGCGGATGATCCGCTGCAGGCCGCGCCCGCCGTCGCCCAGCCGGATCAGCTCGATATGGGCGTCGACCTCCTCAGCCGGAGTGGCAGCCCTATTCGCGATCCCATTCGCGTAGAAGAGCCAGCGCGCCGCGGGACCGCGATTCGTCGCCAGCATAATCCGGCCGATCACCGGGGGGGCGAGTACCGCCATCGTCCAGTGGCGCCGGAAGCGGTCCACCGCGAGCAGGGTGTCCAGCACGGTCAGGCTCTTGACGCGATCCGGGTTTCGCACCGCCCACTCCAGCCCGATCGGCCCGCCGATGTCGTGCAGGACGAGGTGGCACCGGTCGATCGCGAGCGCGTCGACCGCCTCGCCCGTCCAGCGGCCGAGCCCCGACCAGCTGTAGTCGAACCGCTCGGGCTTCTCAGCCAAGCCCAGCCCGGGGAGGTCGAAGGCGACACCGCGCAATCCCCGCTCCGCGAGCAGCGGAAGCACCTTGCGGTAGAGGAAGGAGCTCACCGGGATCCCGTGCATGAGCACGACGGGGTCGCCCTCGCCCTGCTCGCGCACGAAGCTGCGGACGCCGCCGGCCTCGAACTCCCTGCCGGCGCGCCTGTGCTGCTCGATCGCGTCCGCAACCTGCGACTTCACGATCGGAGATCGTCGCACGCCGCTGCTACGCTGGCGCGGCAAGCCCCTTTAACCCGGTCCCGCGAGGCCAGGAAGGAGCGCAGCATGAGCGACGAGAAGGTCGTGCTCGATCACGACGATCTGCGGCGGACGCTGGTCCGGATCGCCCACGAGATCGTCGAGAAGAACCAGGAGTCGGACCGGCTGGCGCTGGTCGGCATCCACACACGCGGTGCGGTCATCTCCCGCCGCCTCCAGACGTTGGTCGGCGAGCTCTCCGGCGCGGAGGTCCCCCTGGGTGACCTCGACATCTCCTTCTACCGCGACGACATCGAGCGCCGCGAGCCCCGCGACGCCCCGGTCGTCCACGACAGCCACCTCGACTTCGAGCTCGAGGGCCGCACGATCGTGCTGGTCGACGACGTGCTCTACACCGGCCGCACCGTCCGCGCGGCGATCGACGCCCTGTTCGACTACGGGCGTCCCGCCCGCGTTCAGCTGGCTGTGATCGCCGATCGCGGCCACCGCGAGCTGCCGATCCGTCCCGACTATGTCGGCAAGAACCTGCCTACGGCACTCGGCGAGCGGGTGAACGTGCGTCTGGAGGAGACCGACGGCGTCGACGAGGTCGCGATCGATCCGGCCGAGACAACGGCGACAACGACGGAGGAGTCATGAAGCACCTGCTCGGAGTGGAGGGTCTCTCCCGCGATCAGATGGTGCGGATCCTGGACCGCGCCGAGAGCTTCGCCGAGGTGGGTCGGCGGGACATCAAGAAGGTCCCGACCCTGCGAGGGCGGACGATCGTCAATCTCTTCTACGAGGCCAGCACCCGGACGCTCTCCTCCTTCGAGCTTGCGGCGAAGCGGCTCTCGGCCGACGTCGTCAGCGTCAAGTCGGCGGGCTCCTCTGTCGACAAAGGCGAATCGCTCAAGGACACGGTCGCGACGCTCTCGGCCTATGACCCGGCCGCGATCGTGATCCGGTCCCCGCACGCGGGGGCCGCGGACCTGGTCGCCCGCTGGACCGACGCCTCGGTGATCAACGCGGGCGACGGCAAGCACGAGCACCCGACCCAGGCGCTGCTCGACGTCTACACGCTCCGCCGCCGCATCGACTCGCTCGACGGCGCGAAGATCTGGATCGTCGGGGACGTCCTGCACAGCCGCGTCGCACGCTCCTGCCTGCTGGCCTTCCGGAAGATGGGCGCCGCGGTCACTGTATGCGGCCCGCCGACCCTGATTCCGCGTGGCATCGAGGCGCTTGGGTGCGAGGTCGCCTACGACCTGGATGGAGTGCAGGAGGCGGACGTGGTCTACGCGCTGCGGATGCAGCGCGAGCGGATGAGCGAGAGCTTCGTTCCCTCTCTCCGCGAGTACGCGGCCCGCTACCAGATCGACTCGCGCAGCCTGAGCCCGCGCCAACTGCTCATGCACCCGGGACCCGTCAACCGCGGCGTCGAGCTGGCGGACGAGGTGATCGACTCGCCGCAGTCGCTGATCACGGCTCAGGTCGAGAGCGGCCTGGTCGTCCGCATGGCGGTGCTCTACGAGCTGCTGGCGGGCAGCGACCGGGCCCGACCCGAGCGCGGGCCGGCTCCGGCCGACACCCCGACGATCGGGCAGCCGGCGTGAACGTCGCGGCGAACGGCGCCGAGGGAGCCGCGGAAGTCCCGCCGCTCAGCAGCCGGCCCTCGCCCGCGGCCACGCTCATCCTGCATGGAGCGAGCCTGGTCGATCCCCGCGTCGGTCTCGACGCCAAGCGCGACCTGGTGGTGCGCGACGGCCGCATCGCCGAGCTCGCCGAGCCCGGTGGCGCGCCCGAGATCGAGGGAGCGGAGCTGGTCGACGGTGAGGGGCTGCTCGTCCTGCCCGCCTTCGTCGATCCGCACGTCCACCTCCGCGTTCCCGGACAGGAGCACAAGGAGGACCTCGAGACCGGGACTCGCTCCGCGGCCGCCGGCGGCTACTGCGCCGTGATCGCGATGGCCAACACCTCACCGCCGATCGATTCGGCCGCGATCCTGGGCTCGGTCCGCGAGCGGGCCGAGCGCGAGGCCTCGATCCCAGTCGGATTCATCGCAAACGTGACCCGCGACATGGCCGGGATCGAGCTGACCGAGATGGCCGAGCTCCGCGAGGCGGGCGCGATCGGCTTCTCGGATGACGGCCTGCCGATCGCGAACGCAAACGTCCTGCGGCGCGCCCTCCAGTACCAGCGGCTCGCCGGCGGCGTGATCGCCCTGCACGAGGAGGATCCCGCCCTCTCGAGCCGCGGCGTGATGAACGAGGGCGAGGTCTCCGCGGTGCTCGGGATGGCGGGCGTTCCCGGCGTCTCGGAGTCGACGATGATCGCACGTGACTGCTCACTCGCCCTGTATGAGGGAGCGAGGATCCACGTCCAGCACCTCTCCGCACGGTCGTCGGTCGAGGAGGTCGCGAGGGCCAGGGCCGCGGGCGTGATGGTTACCTGCGAGGCGACCCCTCACCACCTGACGCTGACCGACGAGGCGGTGCGCAGTCTCGACGCCCGCTTCAAGACGAACCCGCCGCTTCGCAGCGAGGGCGATCGGCAGGCGCTGCTCGACGGCGTCCGCGACGGCACGATCGACTGCGTCGCCACCGATCACGCCCCGCACGCGGCCGAGGAGAAGGAGGTCCCGTTCGAAGAGGCGGCCTGGGGCGTCACCGGCCTGGAGACGGCGTTCTCCGCACTCCACACCGATCTGGTCCTGCCCGGCGTGCTGTCGCTCGAGCTGCTCGTGGAGCGGATGACGTGCGGGGGGGAGCCGTTCGGGATTGCCGCCCCGCGTATCGAGGTCGACGCCGTGGCCAATCTCACGGTGATCGACCCCGGGCTCACCTGGACCGTCGGCGAGGAGGGTTACGAGAGTCGCTCCTCCAACAACTGTTACGGAGGCCGCGAGCTGACCGGGCGGATCCTGATGACCGTCGCCGACGGCCGGGTCGCCTACCGCCAGCGAAGCTTCGCCCTCGGGGTGGCCGGATGAGCAAGCTGGACGCGGACCGGGCCGCCCTCATCGTGATCGACCTGCAGGAAGGCTTCCGAAAGGCGGTGCCGGACTTCGACCGGGTGGCGAAGGCGACGGCCACGCTGATCGAGGGCGCCGAGGCGATCGGTATCCCGATCGTGGTCACCGAGCAGTATCCGAAGGGCCTCGGGAAGACCGCGTCCGAGGTGGCCGAGCACCTGCCGGAGGGAGTCGAGCCGCTGGAGAAGGTCTGCTTCTCGGCCTCCGAGGCGGAGGGCTTCGACCTCGGCGGGCGTGACCAGGCGCTCGTCTGCGGGATCGAGACGCACGTCTGCGTGAACCAGACCACGCTCGATCTGCTCGACTCCGGCGTGCAGGTCCAGGTAGCGGAGGACGCTGTCGGCTCCCGCTTCGAGGACAACAAGCGGGTCGGCCTGCACAAGATGGAGCGGGCCGGCGCGGTTCTGACCAGCGTCGAGACCGCGCTCTTCGAGCTGCTCGGCCGCGCCGGGACGGACGAGTTCAAGGTGGTGCAGAAGCTCGTCCTCGACTACGCCCCGAACCGCGAGGTCGCGAGATGAGCGGCTTCGTGCTGCTCGAGGACGGCACGCGCCTGGACGGTGAGCTGCTCGGCTCAGGCGGCGAGGTGACCGGGGAGGTCGTCTTCAACACCTCGATGACCGGCTATCAGGAGGCGGTCACCGATCCGAGCTACGCCGGCCAGATCATCACCTTCACCTATCCGCTGATCGGCAACTACGGCGTCTCCGGCGACGCGATGGAGTCCGACCGGATCCAGGCCCGCGGCGTGATCATGCGCGAGGGCAAGAATGGGGAGGACGCCGCCACCGCCGAGGGCGGCTGGCTCGACTGGCTGCGCGACTGCGGCGTGCCGGCGATCGGCGGGATCGATACCCGCGCGCTGGTCCGCCACATCCGCGACCGCGGAGCCATGCGGGGCGGCATCTTCCCCGCGGAGCTGTCCGGGGCCGAGGCGTCCCGGCGCGTCCAGGCGGAGCCCTCGATGGAGGGCGCGGACTTCGCACGCACCGTCACCCTGGGCGAGCCCCTCGAGATCGACGGCGAGGGCCCGCACGTGGTCGGGCTCGACACCGGCATCAAGCTCTCGATCGTCAGGCAGCTGAAGGCGCGGGGTTGCCGGATCACGCTGCTGCCCTGCGACAGCTCGGCCGACGAGGTCCTCGCCCGCAACCCGGATCTCGTCTTCCTCGCCAACGGCCCCGGTGACCCCGGCGCGCTCGACTACGTCGTCGAGAACGTCCGCGGGGTGATCGGCAAAAAGCCTGTCGTCGGCATCTGCCTCGGCCACCAGCTGCTCTGCCGGGCGGTCGGACTCGAGACCTTCAAGCTGCCCTTCGGCCACCGCGGCGCCAACCATCCGGTGAAGGATCTGGAGACCGGCCGCATCGACATCACCTCGCAGAACCACGGCTTCGCGGTGCTCGGCCCGGGGGGCGATCGGACGATCGAGGGAGATGAGCCAGTCCGCTGGCAGACCGACTTCGGCGAGGCCGAGCTCTCGCACCTCAACCTCTACGACCGCACGGTCGAGGGTCTGGTCCTGAAGGATGTCCCCGGCTGCACCGTCCAGTACCACCCCGAGGCCGGCCCCGGCCCGCACGACGCCCGCTACCTGTTCGACCGCTTCCTGGGGCTGGCGGCGTGAGCGCCGGAGCGGAGAGTCCCCTGACTGGTGCTCGTGCCTAGGCGCGACGACATCCGGAAGATCCTGCTGATCGGCTCCGGGCCGATCGTGATCGGGCAGGCGGCCGAATTCGACTACTCCGGCGTGCAGGCCTGCAAGGTGCTGCTCGCCGACGGCTACGAGGTCGTCCTGGTCAACTCGAACCCGGCGACGATCATGACCGACCCGGAGTTCGCGGACCGGACCTACATCGAGCCGCTGCTGCCCGGTCCGGTCGCCAAGGTGATCGAGCGCGAGCGGCCGGACGCCTTGCTGCCCACGCTTGGCGGTCAGACCGCCCTCAATCTCGCCAAGGCGCTGCACGACGACGGCACGCTGGAGCGCTTCGGCGTCGAGCTGATCGGCGCGAACTACGAGGCGATCCACCGCGCCGAGGACCGCGAGGCCTTCCGGCGCACGATGGGGGATGCGGGGCTGCGTGTGCCCTGGTCGAAGATCGTCACCTCGGTGGCGGAGGCGGAGGTGGGGCTCGCCGACGGGTCGATCAGCCTGCCCGCGATCGTCCGACCCGCGTTCACCCTGGGTGGCCACGGCGGCGGAGTGGGCAACACCGAGACCGAGCTCGCCCAGGTCGTCTCCGAGGGCCTCGCCGCCAGCCCGATCAACCAGGTGCTGGTGGAGGAGTCGGTGCTCGGCTGGGGCGAGTTCGAGCTCGAGGTGATGCGGGACCGCAACGACAACGTCGTGATCATCTGCTCGATCGAGAACGTCGACCCGATGGGAGTCCACACCGGCGACTCGGTGACGATCGCCCCGGCCCAGACGCTCACCGACGCGCTCTACCAGGAGCTCCGGGACCAGGCGATCCGCGTGATCCGCGCCGTCGGGGTCGAGACCGGCGGCTCCAACATCCAGTTCGCCGTCAATCCCGAGACCGGCGAGGTCGTGGTGATCGAGATGAACCCGCGCGTGTCGCGCTCCTCGGCTCTGGCCTCCAAGGCGACCGGCTTTCCGATCGCCAAGATGGCCGCGAAGCTGGCCGTCGGGTACGCGCTCGAGGAGATCCCCAACGACATCACGCGCGCGACCCCCGCCTCCTTCGAGCCGACGATCGACTACGTCGTCACCAAGGTGCCGCGCTTCGCCTTCGAGAAGTTCCCCGGCGCCGAGGGTCGCCTCTCTACCCACATGAAGTCGGTGGGGGAGGCGATGGCGATCGGTCGGACCTTTCGCGAGTCCTTCGCCAAGGCGATGCGCTCGCGGGAGCTCGACGCCGAGCCGGACATCCCCGCCTCGACCGGCGAGCTGCTCGAGCGGCTCGCGACGCCCTCGCCCGATCGCTTCGACCTCGTCCTGGCGGGGTTCGAGCGCGGGGTCGAGCTCGAGCGGATCCACGAGGCGACCATGATCGACCCCTGGTTCCTCCGCGAGCTGCGCGCGCTCGCCAGCGAGGGGGACGGTACCGAGGGCCTCGAGCGAACTTACCGGTCGGTCGACACCTGCGCCGCCGAGTTCGAGGCGCGCACGCCCTACTTCTACTCAGCCCATGAGCGCTCCTCGATGAATGGGCCGGCCGGCGAGGTGCAGGGAGGGGACCGACCGGCGGTCGTGATCCTCGGCTCGGGCCCCAACCGGATCGGCCAGGGGATCGAGTTCGATTACTGCTGCGTGCACGCGGCGATGACGGTTCGCGAGCTCGACAGGGATGCAGTGATGATCAACTGCAACCCGGAGACCGTCTCCACCGACTACGACACCTCCGACCGACTCTACTTCGAGCCGCTCACCGCCCACGACGTGCTCGCCGTCTGCGCCATCGAGCGGCCGGAGGGAGTGATCGTCCAATTCGGCGGCCAGACGCCGTTGCGCCTCGCGAGCTCGCTGGAGGAGGCCGGCGTGCCGCTGCTCGGAACGCCGGTAGACGCGATCGACCTGGCCGAGGACCGGGGCCGCTTCGGAGCGCTGCTGCGGCGACTCGAGATCAAGCACCCCCCATACGGGACCGCGCTGTCAGCCGAAGAGGCGGTGGCGATCTCCGAGGATGTCGGCTTCCCGCTGCTGGTCCGGCCCTCCTACGTCCTCGGCGGCCGGGCCATGGAGATCTGTTACGACGCCGACGCGCTGGCGGCCTATCTGGACGCCAATGTCAAGGCGGACCAGGAGCACCCGCTGCTACTCGACCGCTTCCTGGAGAACGCGATCGAGGTCGACGTCGACGCCCTGGCCGACGGCGAGGAATGCTTCGTGGCCGGGGTGATGCAGCACGTCGAGGAGGCTGGCGTGCACTCCGGCGACTCGGCCTGCGTGATTCCCCCGATGAGCCTGGGGGAGGAGATGCTCGAGGAGATCCGCGAGACCACCCGCAAGATCGCCCTGGAGCTCGGCGTCGTCGGGCTGATCAACGTGCAGTACGCCGTTGCCGAGGGTGAGCTCTACGTGCTCGAGGCGAATCCTCGCGCCTCCCGGACTGTGCCCTTCGTCAGCAAGGCGATCGGTGTGCCGCTTGCCAAGATCGCCTGTCGGTTGATGCTGGGCGAGTCTCTCCCGGAGCAGTCGCTGCCGAGCGAGCAGCCCGGCCACATCAGCGTCAAGGAGGCTGTCCTGCCGTTCGCCCGCTTCGCCGGCGCCGATGCGGTGCTCGGTCCGGAGATGCGGAGCACCGGTGAGGTGATGGGGATCGCCGCGGACTTCCCGACCGCCTTCGGCAAGGCGCAGGCCGCCGCCGGGGTCTCGCTGCCGCAGGAGGGGACGATCTTCATCAGCGTCACCGACTCCGACAAGCCCGCCGCCACCCAGCTCGCCACCCGCTTCCACGACCTTGGCTTCAAGGTGCTGGCGACCGCAGGAACGGCCCAGGCGATCTCGGCGATGGGCGTCCCGGTCACCAAGATCAACAAGATCGGCGAGGGGTCGCCTCATGTGGTCGATTGCATCAACTCCGGCGCGGTCGACCTGGTCATCAACACTCCGACCGGCTCGGGCGCCCGTGCCGATGGGTATGAGATCCGCACCGCGGCGGTGCGCTGCGGGATCCCATGCGTGACGACGATGACCGGTGCCTCCGCCGCCTCGCGAGCGATCTTCGCGACGGCCCGCGGCGACGCCGAGGTGCGCACCCTGCAGGAGCTCCACCGACCCGAGGAGCGCGAGCCATCGAAGAGGTGACCGCAACGCGGGCGCCGAGGCTGGGGGAGAGGGTCACAGCGCCCTTCGGCCGGCGCCGCTGCGAGGTGACCCGCAACCTCGCATCCGGCGGCTACCGGATCTTCTCGGCCCTCGATCCGGCCGGTCCGATGCCGGCCGCCGGCCAGTTCTACATGCTGGCCACGGACTCGGGCTGGGGCGGCGACGGGGGCCGGCCGTACCTGGCCCGGGCCTTCTCGGTCGCCGACGCGGAGCGGGAGGGCGGCGGCGTTCGGCTCGATTTCCTCGTCCAGGCCGTCGGCCCCGGCACCGCGAGGCTCGCCGCACTCGAGCCGGGGGAGGGACTCTGGGTTCACGGGCCACTCGGCCGGCCCTTCTCAGCTCCGAAGGAGGTCGCCGATGAGGCGGCCGGCGCCATCCTCGTCGGCGGCGGGATCGGCGTCGCACCGCTGGCGATCTGGCGACGGCAGCTGCTCGCCGCGGGCATTCCCGCTCGGGTCCTGCTCGGCTTCAGGGACCGGCCCAACTCGGGCGGGCTCGACCTCTTCGACTGCTCGGAGATCCGGTTGGCGAGCGAGGACGGCCACACCGGGCATCACGGCTTCGTCACGGACCTGCTCGCCGTCCTGCTCGAGGGCGACGACGCCCGCAGCGCGGCGGTCTACGCCTGCGGGCCGCCGGCGATGCTCGAGGCCGTGCGGTCAATGTGCGCCGAGCGCGACGTCGCCTGCGAACTCGCGATGGAGGCGCCGATGGCCTGCGGCTTCGGCGCCTGCTTCGGCTGCGCGATCCCCCTGAAACCCGACATCAACGGCCGCCACAGACACCGCGGCCGGACCTACATGCGACTCTGCGTCGACGGGCCGGTGGTCCGCGGTGACGAGATCGAGACCATCGATGAAACGGGTGGCTCCTCGGCTTCGCCTGCGGAGCCCCCTCGCACATCGGGATCGGGGCATTGACGGTGGACTTCTGCGGCATCGAGCTGCGCCATCCGGTGATCAACGGCTCCGGGACCTTCGACGCGATCGCGGCGCGGCGCGCCTTCGGCGACGAGCTGCTCGACCGGTTCCCGTTCTCCGCCTTCGTCTCCAAGACGATCACCCCCGAGCCCCGGGCGGGCAACCCTCCGCCGCGGCTCTGGGAGACCCCTTCCGGATTGATCAACTCCATCGGCCTCCCCAACAAGGGGCTCGATGGCTTCCTCTCCGGCGACCTGCCAGAGCTCGCCGAGCTGCCGGTGCCGCTGATCGTCTCGGTGATGGGCACGAGCCACGACGCGTTCGCCCGCTTGGTGGATGGAGTCGGCGACCGAGACGAGGTCGCGGCGCTCGAGCTCAACGTCTCCTGCCCCAACGTCAAGTCCGGGCTGATCGTGGGCGAGTCTCCCGAGGAGGCAAATTCCCTGCTCAGGGTCATAAAACCGCTCACGGCCAAGCCGCTGATCGTGAAGCTGACGCCGAACGTCGCGGACCCGGTCCCGGTTGCCGAGGCGGCTGTCGAGGGCGGAGCGGACGCCGTCTCTCTGATCAACACGCTCCGCGCCGCGGCGGTGACACCCGGCTCCCGGGAGCCCTGGCTCGGGGGCGGGACGGGTGGCCTATCCGGGCCCGCGGTCCGGGCGGTGGCCCTGGCCCAGATCGGCGCGGTCGCCTCCGCGGTCTCGGTTCCGGTGGTGGCGATGGGCGGAATCTCGAGCGGCCGGGACGCCGCCGAGATGATCAGCGCCGGCGCGGAGCTCGTTGCGGTTGGCACGGAAAGCTTCCGAGACCCGGCCGCCGGCGCGCGGATCGCCGAGGAGCTTGACGCCGAGCTGGCACGGATCTCCGGTTAGACGGGAGTTTTTTTCACAAACCCCGAAAAGGGGTTTCCGCTCCCGGTGGCCGGGGATATACTGCCGCCCCGTGCAGGCCCCGGTCCAGTCCTCCAACGCCGCCCCCGAGAGATCACTGGACCAGAGGATGGAAGCCCTGAAGCGGGCGAACGACATCCGTTCCAAGCGGGCCCAGCTGAAGCGCGACCTGAAGGCCAGCAAGGTCAAGATCCAGACCCTGTTGATGGACCCGCCGGAGTACGTCCAGACGGCCAAGGTCATCGACATGCTGATGGCCGTGCCCAAGTACGGCCGCGTGAAGACGAACCGGATCCTCAACCAGTGCCGGATCTCCCCGTCGAAGACGATCGGCGGGCTCTCCGAGCGCCAGCGCGCGGAACTCGTCACTCAGCTGCGCAAGTAGCGCGGCTTTCCAGGAGCTTTTCGCGGCCGTCCCGGCGGTCATGATCCAATCGCCGTGGCGAAGGTCTTCGTGATCACCGGTCCGTCCGGAGTGGGGAAGGGAACGCTGATCGAGCGGCTGCTCCAGCGACTCCCGGAGCTCGAGCTCTCCGTCTCCGCGACGACCCGCGAGCCACGGGAGGGCGAGGTCGACGGACGCGAGTACCACTTCCTCTCACCGGAGCAGTTTCGACGGCGGATCGAGGCGGGGGAGTTCCTCGAGCACGCCAGCTACAGCGGCCACCACTACGGCACCCTGCGCGAGGAGGTCGACCGTCGCCTGGCCGAGGGCCGCTCGGTCGTCCTGGAGATCGAGGTCCAGGGGGCGCGCCAGGTTCGGGACGCGATGCCGGAGGCGGTGCTGATCTTCATCGCCCCTCCCGACGAGGCGGTCCTGCGCAAGCGGCTCGAGGGAAGGGGGACCGACTCCTCGGACGCGATCGAGCAGCGGCTACGAACCGCGGAGGTCGAGCTCGCCGCGCGCTCGGAGTTCCCTCTGGAGGTCGTGAACGACGAGGTGCAGAAAGCGGCTTCAGAGCTGGAGAAGCTCGTGCGGGAGGAGCTATCCCTACACTCCTGATCCCATGTCAATGATCAGGCCAAGAGTCGACAGGCTTCTCGAGCAGACCGACACGCACTACGCGGCCGTCCTGGTCGCGGCGAAGCGGGCCCGTCAGATCAACGCCTACTACCACTCGCTCTCCGAGGGCGCGTACGGCGAGTACACGCCGCCGATGGTCGAGGTGCCCAGTGGGAACTACCTCACCATCGCTTTGGAGGAGACGGCGGCGGGCAAGCTGAACTACGAGTACAAGGCGTAACGCGCTTCAAAGGAGGGCACAGGTGGCCCACATCCTGCTCGGGGTGAGTGGCGGGATAGCCGCCTACAAGTCGCTGGAGCTGGCCCGCCTCGCCACCAAGGAGGGGCACGCAGTCCGCGTGCTGATGACGCCGGCGGCGCAACGCTTCGTCGGGCCGGCCTCGTTCGAGGGGATCGTCGGCGCCCCGGTGCTTACCGACGAGTTCGAGCGCGATCCCATGCGGGGAGCCTTCCCCGGCGACCCGCCGCCGGAGCACGATCCGATCGGCCACCTGGAGGTGGTGGCCAACGCCGACGTCTACCTGATAGCTCCCGCCTCGGCCAACACCGTCGCGAAGCTCGCCGCCGGGATCGCTGACTCGATGGTGACCACCTCCTTCCTCGCCTGCTCGGCGCCCCGCCTGGTCGCGCCCGCGATGAACGACCGGATGTACCGGGACGACGCCACCCAGGCGAACCTCGCGACGCTGCGGGACCGCGGAGTCATCCTGATCGAGCCTGAGGAGGGTCCGCTTGCCTCGCGCGGCGAGCACGGAATCGGTCGATTGCCGGAACCGAGGGCGCTGCTCGATGCGATCGAACAGGCGGTACCGGGGCCGAGCGGCCCTTGGGACGGCCTGCGCGTGCTCGTCTCGGCCGGCGGGACCCGCGAGCCGATCGATCCCGTCCGGTTCATCGGCAACCGCTCCTCGGGCCGCATGGGTCTCGCGCTCGCGGAGCGCGCCGCAAGGCGCGGCGCCCAGGTGACGCTGGTCGCCGCCAACGTCTCTCTGGCGACGCCCCCCGGAGTGAGGCGCGTCGACGTCGAGACGGCCGCTGAGCTCGACGATGCCCTCGGCCGCGAGTTCGACTCCAGCGACGTGCTGGTGATGGCGGCCGCCCCCGCGGACTTCAGGCCGCTGCGGCCCGCCGGCGAGAAGATTCATCGCGAGGGGAGCGGCGGCTTCGAGCTCGATCTGGAGGCGACCGAGGACATTCTCGCCGCGCTGGGCGCGCGTCGCCGAGACGATCAGACGGTCATCGGCTTCGCGGCCGAGACGGAGGCCGGTCTGCAGCGGGCCCGCGAGAAGCTCGAGCGGAAGGGAGCGGACGCGATCGTGCTCAACGACGTCTCCCGCTCGGAGATCGGCTTCGAGAGCCCGGAGAACGAGGTGGTAATCGTCGAGGCCTCGGGCGAGCACCACGTCTCGCTCGCCGCCAAGGAGGCCGTAGCCGACGCGATCCTCGATCGGATCGAGGCCCTCAGGGCGGCCTCCGGCGCCTCTCGGGCCGAGCCGGCCGAATAGCCGATCCTCGCGGCTCGCTTGCGGGCCGTTTTACACTGGATTTTCATGCGTCAGGACGAGCACACGCAGGGGGGCGAATCGCTCTACTCGCTCTACCGGCGAGGGATGGAGCTGCTCGAGGACGGCGACTTCGAGGAGGCGACCGTGCCTCTGAAGGAGGCCGCCCGCCAGGCGCCCGAGAAGAGCTCGGTGCGCGAGGCGCTCGGCCGAGCTCTGTTTCGCACGCGGCACTACGCCGAGGCGGCGACCGAGTTCGAGGCGGTGGTGGAGACGCACCCGGTGAACGACTACGCGCACTTCTGCCTCGGCCGCGCGCTCAGCAAGACCGGGGAGACGAGGCGGGCCCGACATCACCTCGCGCTCGCGTCGAACCTGCGGCCGGAGCGCCGCGACTACCGGATCTACCGGGAGCGGCTCGCGGCCGCTGGCGGCTAGATCCAGCGACGAACCCTGGATCGGTACCCGCGGTACTGATCGCCGAACTTCGCCTCGAGGAAGCGCTCCTCGGTCAACACCAAGTTGTAGGCACCGAGGCCGAGGAGTACGACGACCCCGATACCGGTCGCCGTGTCGAGGAGAATCGCCAGCCCGAGCAGCGCGACGGTGCCGCCGGTGTAGATCGGGTTGCGGCTGACACCGAGGGCCCCGCTCGTCAACAGCCGGTTTGTCGGCTTGAAGGGGTCGGGGCTCTCACCCTGCTGAGAGAGGCTTCGCATTCCCCAACCCCATAACCCGAGCCCCAGAACCAGTAGCGGGATTCCGACCACGAGCGAGACCGCCGTCGGCAGGAAGTGGACGGGCGCGAAGATCGCCAGCAGAACGACGAGGACCAAGGTCACGATCGGAGGCACCGGCGGCGGGATCCTGTACGCCGGACGATCGACTTCGTTGGAAGCGATGGCCAACCTCCCCTCCTTCGCTGATCCAGTGGCGAATTCTGACGCTTAGGATCGCGGAGTGCGAGCGCTCCTGCAGCGAGTCAGCCAGGCAGCTGTCGACGTCGAGGGGGAGCGGGTGGCGCAGATCGGCCCCGGGATGCTGGTGTTGCTCGGCGTCTCGCGTGAGGACACCGAGGCGGAGGCGGATCGGCTCGCCGAGAAGGTCCGGTCCCTGCGGATCTTCGACGACGCCGAGGGGCGGATGAACGAGCCGCTCGGCGACCGCGAGATCCTCTGCGTCAGCCAGTTCACGCTGTACGGCGACACCCGCAAGGGCACGCGCCCGAGCTACGCGCAGGCGGCGCCCGGCGATCAGGCGGAGCCGCTGTATGACCGCTTCTGCGAGAAGGCGGGGGCGAAGAAGGGCGTCTTCGGAGCCTGCATGGGCGTCGCCCTGATCAACGACGGGCCGGTCACGGTGATGCTCGAGGTGTGAGAGCGGGCGCCTTGCGCGTCTCCAGGCCGGGGCTATACTCGCCGAGGAACCTTTTTTCGCACCGAACCGCGTGTCGAAAGGTGGGCGAGCGCCCGCCTTTTTTTGGGTCCCGAACAGACCGTTTCGGACACAATCGGACAGAGATGGATAGAGAGCTCGAGCAAATTCAGCAAACCGTCGAGGATCGGCTCCGCACCCACGAGCCGGACGTCGAGCTGCTCGCGCTCGAGCGGCCCGCCGCCGAGCGCCTGCGGCTGGTGGTCGACCGTCCCGGGGGCGTGAACATCGCGCTCTGCGAGCGCGTCACCGCCCTGCTCCGCGACCTGCTCGAGTCCTACTCGCTCGAGGTCTCCTCTCCCGGTCCGGAGCGGCCGCTGACCAAGCCCGAGCACTTCCGGCGCTACCTCGGACGTCGGGTGCGGGTGCGAACTCGCGAGGAGGTCGCTGGGCACAAGAGCTTCACCGGGCGCCTTACCGGCGCCGACGAGGAGAGCGTGAGCGTTGACTCCGGCGAGGGGCCCGTCTCGATCCCGCTCGCTTCGGTTCGTCGCTCGAACCTACTGCCAGATGAGACGGAGGTGGCTGCATGACCCAGGAGATCGTCGACGCCGTCAAGATGCTCGAGCAGGAGAAGGGAATCGCGGCTGACACCCTGATGGACGCCCTGCAGGACGCGCTGCTCTCGGCCTACAAGAAGACTCCGGGCGCCGCCAAGTACGCCAAGGTCGAACTCGATCACTCCACCGCGGACTTTCGCGTTTTCGAGCTGCTGGTCCCCGAGGACCTGGAGAAGCGCCTGCTCGACGAGCAGTTCGAGGAGCAGCTGCAGGCGGCCGAGGCTGCCGAAGCCGCCGGTGAGCCGATCCCGGAGATCGAGATCAACCGTCCGGCCGTCGACCCCGAGACGGGCGAGCGGCGCGAGGTGGAGGAGCCCGAGGTCGAGCTCGCGCGCCTCGAGCCCTACATGGACCAGATCGAGACCCGTGACGTGACGCCCGAGGACTTCGGGCGGATCGCCGCCCAGACCGCCAAGCAGGTGATCCTGCAGAGGATCCGCGAGGCCGAGCGGGGCATGATGTTCGAGGAGTACAAGGACCGCGTCGGCGAGCTGGTCACCGGGATCATCCAGCAGTCCGACAACCGCTACACGCTGGTCCAGCTCCGCGAGCGGGTCGAAGCTTTGCTGCCCCGCTCCGAGCAGGTCTACAACGAGCGCTACGACCACGGCATGAGGGTGAAGGCCGTGATCACCGACGTCTCCGCCGACACCAAGGGCCCGAGCATCGTCGTCTCACGGCGTAACCCCGAGCTGATCAAGAAGCTCTTCGAGCTCGAGGTGCCTGAGATCGCCGACAAGCTGGTAGAGATCACCGGCGTTGCCCGCGAGCCGGGCTGGCGCTCGAAGATCGCCGTCATCTCCCATGCCGACGGCGTCGACCCGGTTGGTGCCTGCGTCGGGCCGCGTGGCTCGCGAGTCCGGATGGTCGTCTCAGAGCTGCGCGGCGAGAAGATCGACATCATCCCCTACAACGACGAGCCCGCCCGGTTCGTCGCCAAGGCGCTCTCCCCGGCTCGCGTCCGCGAGGTGCTCGTCGACGACGAGACCAAGGAGGCGACGGTGATCGTCCCCGACGACCAGCTCTCGCTCGCGATCGGGCGTGACGGGCAGAACGCTCGTCTCGCCGCGCGGCTGACCGGCTGGAAGGTCGACATCACCTCGGAGACCGAGTTCGCCCAGCAGGAGGAGGACATCGAGTACGAGGGCGAGGAGGCCGCCGACGGCCGCTGCATGGCGGTGATGACCACCGGCCGCCGCTGCCCGAACGCGGCCCTGCAGGGTTCGCAGTTCTGCGGCCTGCCGCAGCACCAGGCCCTCGCGAAGTTCTCCACCAACCAGGTCGCGGTTCTCGGCTCGCTGAGCGACGAGGAGGTCGCGACGGTGGCGAGCGGCGATGCCGGCGAAGCCGCGGTGAAGGCTCTGGTCGAGAAGGCCGAGAGCCAGTTCGACGCGAGCGCCGAGCCGGAGGAGCCTGCCGCCGACGAGGCCGAGGGGCACGCCGCCGAGGCGGAGGAGGACAAGCCCGACGAGGAGCCCGAGCCCGAGGAGACCGAGGAAGCGCCCGCCGAGGAGGAGTCCAGCGAGGGCGAGGAGGCCCCGGCAAAGGGGGCGGAACCCTCCGGGGATGGAGGCGCGCCGCAGGAGGAGACACCAGCACCTTCGGCGGCCGCAAACAGCGCCGCCGGACCAACCGAGGAGAAGGCGGGCGAGTAACGAGATGGCGAAGAAGCGCGTACACGAGATTGCGAAGGCCCAGGGCACGACCAGCAAGGAGCTCCTTGCTGCGCTCAAGGCCGCTGGCGTGGAGGCGAAGGCCGCTCAATCGAGCGTGGAGGAGTCCGACGCCCTGGCGGCCCTGAAGGCCTCCGGCGACGGGGCCTCGGCCACAAAAACCGCCGACGAATCAAGCGCACCGGCGCAGAAGGCCAAGACCGAGGCCCCGCCCAAGCCGGCCGGCACAAAGTCGTCGGCCACAAAGACCGCCGACGGATCCACCGCCGGCGACGGCGCGAGCGCCCCGGCAAGGAAGGCCGCGCCCAAGCGGCGTCGGCGCGTCGTGATCGACTCCCAGGCCGCTCGCCGCGATCACATCGCGAAGACTCAGCCGCCGCCTCGGCCGCCCCGCCGCCGCGGCGGCCGCCGGCGCCGTCCGTTGCTGGAGGAGCCCAGCGACAAGGAGCTGAAGCAGCCGACTGAGCAGCCGCCGATCAAGGTCAATTCGGGGGCGACCGTGCGCGAGGTGGCCGAGAGCCTCGGTCTCTCCGCGGCGGAGGTGATCAAGGCTTTGATGAAGGAGGGTGAGATGGCCACCCTCACGCAGACGCTCACCGATGAGTCGGTCACCTCGATCGCCAAGCAGTTCGACCGCAAGATCGAGATCGTCACGGCAGCCGAGGAGGAGGTCGAGGAGCCCGTCGTCGACGAGGACGACGAGGCGGATCTCGTCGATCGTCCACCGGTGATCACCGTGATGGGCCACGTCGACCACGGCAAGACCTCGCTGCTCGACGCGATCCGCCAGACGCAGGTCGCGGCGGGCGAGGCCGGAGGTATCACGCAGCACATCGGCGCCTACCAGGTCCAGCACGACGGCAAGACGCTTACCTTCCTGGATACGCCGGGCCACGAGGCGTTCACCGCGATGCGCGCCCGCGGCGCCAAGGTGACCGACGTCGCCGTGATCGTGGTCGCCGCCGATGACGGCGTCATGCCGCAGACCGTCGAGGCGATCGACCACGCCCGTGCCGCCGGGGTCCCGATCCTGGTCGCCGTCAACAAGATCGACAAGGAGGGCGCGGATACCAACCGCGTGCGCACCGAGCTCGCCCAGCACGATCTCAATCCCGAGGATTGGGGCGGAGACACGGTCTACGCCGACGTCTCCGCGAAGACCAAGGACGGCCTCGACAACCTGCTCGAGATGATCCTGTTGGTCACCGAGCTGGAGGAGCTGAGCGCCAACCCGGAGGCCGCCGCGTCGGGCACCGTGGTGGAATCCCGCCTCGACCCCGGCCGCGGGCCGGTGACCGGCGTCCTCGTCCAGCGCGGCACCCTGCGGATCGGCGACGCAGTGGTCGCGGGGCCGGTCTGGGGGAAGGTCCGCGCGATGCTGGACGACAAGGGCGAGCGCACAGACGAGGCGACCCCCGGCATGCCCGTGGAGGTCCTCGGATTCGACGGCGTCACAGACGCCGGCGAACACGTCCAGGTCGTCGAGAACGAGCGCAAGGCCAGGGCTCTCGCCCAGGAGCGCGAGACGCGCCTGAAGAGTGAGCAGCTCGCCCGCCGCCAGGCGCGCAAGGTCACCCTCGAGGAGGTCTTCCAGCGCGCCAGCGAGGGCCGGCTCAAGGAGCTCAACATCGTGCTCAAGGCCGACGTCTCCGGGTCGATAGAGGCGCTCCAGGACGAGATCGCCAAGGTGCCGCAGGAGCAGGTCGCGGTCAACATCATCCACGCGCAGACAGGCGGCATCAACGAGTCCGACGTCATGCTGGCCTCCGCCTCCGACGCAGTGATCATCGGCTTCAACGTCCGCCCCCTTGCCGAGGCCCGCCGGGCCGCGGAGCGCGAGGGCGTCGACATCCGCACCTACACCGTGATCTACAAGGTCACCGAGGAGCTGCGCGCCGCGATGGAGGGACTGCTCGAGCCCGAGGAGGTCGAGGAGGCTCTCGGCCAGGCGGAGGTCAAGCAGACCTTCAAGGCCTCTCGCGTCGGCACGATCGCCGGCTGCCTGGTCACCGACGGCAAGGTGACGCGCACGGCGAGCGCCAGGCTGGTCCGCGACGGCACGATCGTCTGGACTGGCAAGGTCGGCTCGCTGCGTCGCTTCAAGGATGACGTCGCCGAGGTTGGCGAGGGCCAGGAGTGCGGGATCGTGCTCGAGGGCTTCGCCGACATCAAAGAGGGCGACGTCCTGGAGTTCTTCGAGACCCGCCAGGTCGAGAAGACGCTCGAGTAGTTGTCTCCGTTCATCGAGCTGATCGAGATCCGGCTGCACTTCGGCGACGTTCGGGACCTGAAGGGCAAGCGGAAGCTGGTCAAGTCCCTGAAGGACGGGGTCCGCCAGCGCTTCGGGGCGTCCGTCGCGGAGATCGATGGGCACGACAAGTGGCAGCGCTCCGTGCTGCTCTGCGCGCTGGTGGGCGACGGCGCCGTCTCGGATCGCGCCGACGGGCTCGTCCGCTTCGTTGAGAGCCGCTGCCCCGACGGCTGCTCCGTTGAGCGGGATGTGCTCAGCTTGCGTGATATTCGGGACTGATAGGCGCCACGAATCAGGCGGCCTCTCTGCGCGTGAGCGTCTGCTGTTATCGTCGCCCGCGATGCCGACGGCCCGGATGCGGCGCGTCAACGAGGCGATTCGAGAGGTCCTCGGGGATGCGATCGCCACCGAGCTCAAGGACCCGAGAATCGGATTCGTGACCGTGACCGAAGTGGATACCTCGCCCGACCTCCGAACCGCGCGCGTATACGTCAGCGTGCTCGGCTCGCCGGAGGAGAGGGAGAGCTCGCTCGCGGGCCTGCGATCCTCACACGGGTTCCTACAGGGGAAGATCGCAAGCGCCATGCGGATGAAGCGAACTCCGACCCTGACCTTCGAATACGACGAGAGCGTGGATCGAGGCGACCGGATCTCCCGTCTGCTCGAAGACAAATGACGGAAGCGGCAGAGCTCGTGACCAGCGACCTCGATCTAGTCGCGGCCGAGATCAAGGCGGGCGACCGGTTTCTGCTGACGACGCACGAGAACCCCGACGGGGACGCGCTCGGCTCCCTGCTCGCGATGCATCGGATCCTTGAGGCGCTCGGCAAGGACTCGGTGATGTTCCTGGCAGCCAAGGAGTTTCCGCTTCCTGTCGAGTACCGCTTTCTGCCGCTCGAGGAGGTGTTCCACGAGCCGCCGGCGGACATCAGCGACCGGGTCGTGATCTTCCTGGACTGCGGCAACATCGACCGGATGCCCGTCGATTTCCTGCGCAGCGACGGGACCAAGGTGATCAACATCGATCACCACCACGACAACACGCGGTTCGGGACGATCAACCTCGTCGACGTCGAGGCCTCCTGCACGGCGGAGATCGTCTTCGACCTGGCGGGTCTGCTGGGCGTCGAGCTGACTCCGGAGATCGCGAACGCCCTCTACGTCGCCCTGGTCACGGACACCGGCAAGTTCATGTACGAGAACACCGACGCGCGCTCGCACCGCATGGCGGCGGGGCTGATCGAGGCTGGAGTGCAGGTCAACGATGTCTACCGGCGGCTCTACGAGCACGCTCCGATCGAGAAGGTGAAGCTGCTCGCGCAGGCGCTCGATCGCATCGAGCTGCGGGACGACGGGCGGATCGCCGTCACCTACATCTCGGCCGAGGACTACGCCTCGACGGGAGCGAGCGAGGCGCTAACCGAGGGCATCATCGACCACCTTCGGACGATCGACGGGGCGGCAGTAGCGGCCGTCGTCCGCGATCAGGGCGAGGCCGGACGCGCGGCCCGGAAGGTGAGCATGCGCTCGACCGATGGCCGCGTCGACGTCTCCGCAATCGCCAGGGCGCACGGGGGCGGAGGCCACCGGCGCGCCGCGGGCTTCGGCACCGATCTCCCTTACGAGCGGGTCGTCGAGTTCCTGACGCGGGAGATCGAAACCCAGTTGCAGATCTGATCGCCGGTGACCGGGGGAGTGGCGACCCCGGCGCGGGGCTTGCTGGTCGACAAGCCGGCCGGCGTGACCTCGCACGACGTGGTTGCCGAGACCCGGCGGCAACGCGGCGGGAAGGTCGGACACGCGGGCACCCTCGACCCGTTCGCGACGGGCCTGCTGATCGTTCTGCTTGGCCGGGCCACGCGGCTCCAGCGCTACCTCCTGGAGCTGCCGAAGACCTACGTCGCCACCGCCAGGCTCGGCTGGCGCTCCTCGACCGGCGATCCCGACGGGGAGCTGAGCGAGACGGGCCGCCTACCCAAGCGGCTCGAGCTGCCCACGGGCGAGATCGAGCAGCGCGTGCCGATGACGTCGGCCGTCAAGGTGGAGGGCGAGCGGCTCTACCGAAAGGCCCACCGCGGCGAAGCGGTCGAGACACCGATGCGGCAGGTGACGGTCTATCGAGCCGAGCTCGTCGCGAGCGAGCCGGGCAGGGCCACGTTCGAGATCGAGTGCTCATCCGGGACCTACGTGCGCACCTTGATCGAGTCGCTCGAGGACGCCTACTGCGAGTCGCTGCGGCGAACGGCGATCGGGCATCTTCGCGTACCCGATGACAGCCCGCGAGAGGTCACTGTGGAGGAGTTGATGTCCTTCCTGGCAGAGGTCGTGCTTGACGCCGGCGAGGCCGAACGAGCGGGCCACGGCGTCCCGGTGCCCCTGCGGTCAGGTCGAAGGCAAGACGTGACCCCGAGGGTGCGGCTCACGCACGATGGGCGTCTCGTGGCAGTCGCGCGCCCAGATGGAGACAATCTCCGGCCCGAGGTCGTACTCGCATGACGATCCAGGTCACACAACTCCCCGACGTGAAGCCGAGCGATCGCCACGTGGCGATCGGCGTCTTCGACGGCGTCCACAAGGGCCATCAGGCGGTGATCGACGACGCGGACACCGTGCTCACCTTCGACCCGCATCCGCTCAGCGTGATCAACCCGGACGCGGCTCCGAAGCTGATCATGCCGTTCGACGTGAAGAGGGACGTGATCGACGGTCTCGGCGTCAAGGAGCTCGTCGTGATCCCGTTCGACCGGGAGTTCATGAAGATCCCGGCCGAGGAGTTCATCTCCACGATCCTGGTCGAGCGGCTGGGCGCCAAGCGGGTGTCCGTGGGGGAGAACTTCCGCTTCGGAGCGAAGGCGAAGGGGACTCCGGACATGCTGGCCGAGCACGGGGAGTTCGAGACGCGAATCGTCCCCCTGGTCGAGGTCGACGGCGAGACCGTGTCCTCGACCAGGATCCGGGCGCTTGTGGCTGCGGGGGAGGTGGACGCGGCGATGCGCTGCCTCGGGGGGCCGTTCATGGTCGAGGGCAGGGTCGTGGAAGGCGACCGGCGCGGGCGCGATCTCGGCTTTCCGACCGCCAACCTCGTCCCCGACGACCACTTGGTCGTCCCCGGCCACGGGGTCTACGCCGCCTTCGCCAACGGACACCCCGCGGCGGTCAACGTCGGGATCAGGCCCACCTTCGAGACCGGCCGGGGACTGCTGATCGAGTCGTACCTGATCGACTACGAGGGCAACCTCTACGGACAGAACCTGCGCGTCGCGTTCGTCAGCAGGCTGCGTGGGGAGCGCCGCTTCCCCGGCGTCGAAGACCTGATCGCCCAGATGCACCGCGACGTCGCCGAGGCTCGCGAGATCACCGCTAAGTACCAGCGCCGCGTCGTCTGAATCCGCGCGACCGCTACCCTGTCTGGCTCGATGCCGCTGACGAAGGACAGAAAGCAGGAGCTGATCGGCAAGTACGGCCGGTCCGGCGGGGACACCGGCTCCGCCGAGGTCCAGGTGGCCCTGCTCACGGCGCGCATCAACGAGCTCACCGAGCATCTGCGCACGCACAGCAAGGATCACCACTCGCGTCGTGGGCTGTTGAAGATGGTCGGCAAGCGTCGGCGCCTGCTGCGCTACCTGGAGCAGAACGACCTGGAGCGCTACCGCTCGCTGGTCGCGGAGCTCGGCCTGCGGCGCTAGCGGCCGCAGCATGATCGACCCCGGAGCGAAAGCGCCCGACTTCTCGCTGCCGGACCAGGACGGAGACGAGATCTCGCTCGCTGACTTCTCGGGACGCAAGTTGGTGATCGCGTTCTACCCGCTCGACTTCAGCCCGGTCTGCACCGATCAGCTCAGCCTCTATCAGGAGGTGCTGGACGAGATCGAATCGCGCGGCGCATCGCTGGTCGGGATCAGCGTGGACTCGGTCTATTGCCATCGCGCCTTCCGCGAGCATCTCAACCTGACCATGCCGCTGCTGGCCGACTTCAACCCCAAGGGCGCGGTGTCACGCGCGTACGGCGCCTGGATCGATTCCGTGGACCACGGCAACCGCTCCCTCGTCCTGGTGGAGGACGGCGAAGTGAAGTGGTCGCACGAATCTCCGTCTCCCGTCGAGATCCCCGGTGCCAATCTGATCTTCGACGCGCTCTCGGCCTAGCTGTCATGAGTGAGCTGACCAGCGCCTCGGTGCCGCCGATCGTCGCCGACGACCACGTGACCGGCGAGGGGACCGAGGCGATCGTCTACGCGGACTTCGGGTGTCCGTACTGCGCGGCGGCCTGGGCGCGGATCCGCGAGCTGCCGTTACGGCTCTGCTTCCGGCACTTCCCGATGGCGTCGAAGCATCCACGGGCTCCGGCCCTGCATGCGGCCGCGGAGGCGGCGGGGCTTCAGGACGCCTTCTGGGAGATGTGCGATTCGCTCTACGCCGAGCGGGGCAGGGTCGACGATCCCCATCTCTGGGCGCGGGCCGAGCGCTTCGGCCTCGATCTGGAGCGGTTCAACGCGGACCGGCGCTCGGACGCGGTCCGGGAGCGAGTCGAGCGGGACTTCGTCAGTGGCATCCGCGGTGGCGTGCCCGGAACCCCCACCGCCTTCGTCGACGGTCGGCTCCTCCATGCCAATCTGGCGGAGGAGCTCGCGAGATTCGAGGGTGCCCGCAGGCGGTAGCCGAGGGCAACCCGTCTATGGCTGGTCAGCGGCCCCTGCTGAAATCGCGGGCCAGCGTGTAGCCGGCTGGCAGCACTTTCGGTGCCGGCGAGGAGACGACGCCGCCGTTCGGCTGCTCCAGGACCGGCAGGCGCAGCTGGAGGTTCGAGACGGTGATCGAGAGCTGGCCGTTGGAGCTGCGGCCGTACGGGACGTCGTTCGGCAGCAGCTCCAGCTTGGCGATGTGGCCCGGGGCGAACTTCCAGCCGACCGGGTGCAGCTGGAACACCTGCCGGGTCGGGGTGGGCCCGGAGTTGACGTCGGGCCGGTAGAGGGCGCGGGCCACCAGCGTCTCGGTGCCGTCCGAGGCGACGTCGAGCAGTCGCGCCGCGAGCTGAGAGGTCTGACCGATCGAGTTGATGTCGGCCACCACCGTGGGGGAGCCCATCAGGGTGTAGCCGGAGCCCGAGGCAGCGGGCAGGCGATAGGTCGCAACGCCTGTCTGGTCGGAGCCGGAGGTGGTCGCACAGGCGCCGCCACCGGTGATCGGATCGAAGGCCTGGCCGACGGTCGGATCGCCGCCGACGGGAAGGACGGTCTGCGGAGCCGCGGAGGCGTAGCGGACCTCCCCGGGGGCGACCTTCGCCCAGTTGGCGGCGAAGTAGGGGCCGGCGGAAGGCCCGCCGCACGTCTTCGTCAGGGTCTCGACCTGACCCGACGGGGGCGCCGTCCCGACGCCCCGGAGGTAATAGTCGAACCAGGCGTCCTCGCGGGCGTGCAGCAGGTCGAGGTCGGCGGCCTTGTTCTGCCCCCGCTGGTGCCCGTAGTCCATGAAGAACAGATTCACCTGCGCACTGGGGCCGAACTGGGTACGCGTCCGGTTGTAGTAGCGGATCGCCTCGTCCGGTGGGAAGAGATCGTCGGTCCAGCCGTTGGAGATCAGAAGCGGCGCCGGGGCCTGGGAATGGTCGATGTAGTACGAGGAGTGGTGGGTCGTCACCTCCTCGGTGATGTCGGCGGCGAGCGGGTTGCCGTCGTAGGGCTCGCCCGCGTTGATCAGCGCGAACCAGGTGGTGAGATCGGCGTCCGGGTCGGCGCCGGGCGGAGCGTAGTTGCTGGCGGCGAGGCCGGTCCCGTAGAGCCCCGCGACGAAGGATTGCTTCTCGACGCCAACGCGGCTGCCGTAAGGGGCATCGGCGACGTAGTCGAGCGTGCGTCCGTTCGGCATCAGGGAGTAGGCGAGGTCGGTCCAGGGAATCTCAGGCGCGGCGGCCGCGATCCGCATGTCCTTGCCGCCCGGGCTCCGCCAGCGGGCGAGGCTGCCGTCAGGCAGCATCACCCGGTCGCGCAGGGCGGCCAGCGCCATCGACATCCCGCCGCCATAGGACCCACCGGTGGCGCCGACCTT
This sequence comes from Actinomycetota bacterium, assembly GCA_046725395.1. Taxonomy (GTDB): domain Bacteria; phylum Actinomycetota; class Thermoleophilia; order Solirubrobacterales; family 70-9; genus DASUPK01. The sequence goes on from JBKOYL010000055.1 coordinate 26,703, forward strand.
CGTGGGCTTGGTGACGCCCTCGTCGGCCAGCAGGGAGATCAGGAACTGGGCGTCCCGGACCTCGTAGCGGTCGTCCATCAGGTGGTTGTAGCCCTTGCTGCACTGGGCGCTGAGGCGGTCCGGATCCTGGGCGCCGCAGGAGCTACCCCAGCCGCGGTCGGTCATGCTGAACACCGCAAAGCCGTGGCTGGCCCAGGCCCGGGTGCGGTCGTTGAGGCCGATCTTCGACCCGCCCCAGCCATGGAAGAAGCCGATCGTGGGGTAGGGGCCGTCGGCGCCCGCGGTCGGCTCGGGAGGCAGGATCAGGTTCGCGTCGATCTTGGTGCCGTCGAAGGAGTGCGTGGTGCCGCTGCAGAGGCGGAGGTTGCCCGCGGACGGCTGGGCGGTGCAAGGGAGATCGCCGCCGAAGACGCTCGGGACCGCGGCGCGCGCGCTCGGAGCGATGATCGTGGTGACTACGGCGATCGCGAGCGCGGCCGAGATTCGGCGGCGGTGTCTGCGGCCACCTATTCGGCGACGGCTTTCGTGGCCGCCGTTGATGTTGGTGCGCCTCACCATTCCCGTGCACCCCCCAAGGTGCGCGCTGACCGTAGCTGAGTCGTTCACGACGTGCGCCGGTCGCAAAAGGGCCGCCCGCTAACATCGTCGCGACAGAGAACGAGAGTTCTTAAAGCGAAAGGCCGTCAACCGGACGGCCGAAGGGAACAAGACATATGAGCATGTTTGACGTGACCCGCGTCTCGGTTGAGGTAGGCGGGGAGGAAATCTCCTTCGAGACCGGAAAACTCGCCCGTCAGGCGAGCGGTGCCGTGGTCGTTCGCTCCGGCGACACCATGGTCCTCTGTACAGCGACGGCGGGCAATGAGCGCGACGTCGACTTCCTCCCGCTGACGGTCGACGTGGAGGAGAAGCACTACGCCGCCGGCAAGATCCCCGGTTCCTTCTTCCGCCGCGAGGCGAGGGCCGGCGAGAAGGCGACGCTGACCGCGCGGATGATCGACCGGCCGGTGCGCCCGCTCTTCCCCAAGGGCTGGCACCGCGAGACGCAGTTGGTCTCCCAGCCGATGTCGGTGGACCACGTACACCCCTATGACATCCTCGCGATGAACGGCGCCTCCGCGGCGCTCGCAATCTCCGAGATCCCGGTCGCCGAGCACGTCGGCGCCGTGCGGATCGGCAAGCTTCACGGCGACTTCGTCGTCAATCCCGAGGAGGAGACACTCGAGGAGCTCGACATGGATCTGATCGTGTCGGGCACCGACCAGGCCATCCTGATGGTCGAGGCGGGCGCCGACGGCGTCACCGAGGCCGAGATCCTCGACGCCCTCGACATCGCACACGGCGAGATCAAGAGGCTCTGCGCTGCGATGGAGGAGCTCCGCCAGAAGGCGGGCAAGGAGAAGGCCGAGATCGAGGTACCCATCGTCGACGAGGAGACCTACAACTCGATCCAGGCGTCGCACGGCGCCAGGCTCGACGAGGCCACCCAGGTTCAGGCCAAGCTCGCGCGCCAGGAGGCGATCGACGCGGTCGAGGCCGAGGTGCTCGAGCAGTACGCGCCGCCCACCGAGGACGAGCTGCCCGATCGCGAGCGGCTGGCCGAGGTAAAGGCCGCGTTCGCGAAGCTCGAGAAGGACACCATCCGCAAGCACATCGCCGTCGACAAGAAGCGCCCCGACGGCCGCGCGCAGGATGAGATCCGGCCGATCGAGTGCGAGATCGACGTGGCGCCGCGAGTGCACGGCTCGGCGCTGTTCACCCGGGGTGAGACACAGATCCTCTCGAGCGTCGCGCTCGGCACCACGCGCATGGACATGAAGGTCGACAACCTCGGCCTCCAGGAGACCAAGCGCTTCTGGCACCACTACAACTTCCCGCCGTTCTCGGTGGGAGAGGCCGGCTTCATGAGAGGCCCGAAGCGCCGCGACATCGGCCACGGCGCGCTCGCCGAGCGTGCCCTGCTGGCGACGATGCCCGACGAGGACGAGTTCCCGTACGTGATCCGGGTCGTCTCCGACACCCTGGAGTCGAACGGCTCCTCCTCGATGGGCTCGGTCTGCGCGTCCTCGATGGCGCTGCAGGCCGCCGGCGTGCCGGTCACGGCGCCAGTTGCCGGCGTGGCGATGGGGCTGATCAAGGAGGGTGACGACTACATCGTCCTCAGCGACATCGCGGGCGTCGAGGACCACCTGGGCGACATGGACTTCAAGGTCGCCGGGACGGCGGAGGGCATCACCGCCCTCCAGATGGACATCAAGATCACCGGCGTCACGCTCGGGATCCTCAAAGACGCTCTCGATCAAGCCCACAGGGGTCGCCAGTTCATCCTCGCCAAGATGGCTGAGGCGATCGAGGGCCCGCGCGAGCAGCTCTCGCAGTTCGCGCCGCGGATCACCTCGATGCAGATCGATCCGGACAAGATCGGCGCCCTGATCGGCAAGGGCGGCGAGACCATCCGGGCGCTCTCCGAGGAGTTCGAGGCCGAGATCGACGTGGACGACGACGGCACCGTCCGCGTCTACGCGCCGACCGGGAGCCTGGTCGAGGCGTGCGTCGCGCGCATCGAGGCGATGACGAAGGACGCCGAGATCGGCGACAAGTTCAAGGGCAAGGTGGTGAAGACCACCAACTTCGGCGCCTTCGTCGAGCTCACGAAGGGCACCGACGGCCTGCTTCACATCTCCAATGTGAAACCGGGCGAGCGCGTCGGCGCCGTGGAGGACGTCCTCAGCCAGGGCGATGAGATCGACGTCACCGTCGTCGAAGTCGACAAGGAGCGCGGCCGCATCGGCCTGCGCCTCTCCGGGGACCCCGACGTCGAGGGCAAGTCGGCCGAGGAGCTCGCCAGCGTCGGCACCGGTGACCCCGGCCCTCCCGGCGGCCGTCGCCGTGACGGCGGCGGCGGGCGCAGGCGCGAGCGGGACGGCGGAGGCCGCCGGCGCGAGCGCGAGGGCGGCAGAGGCCGAGGCTAGGCCCACTTGTCGACGGAGCGCGCTCAGATAACGGAGCTCGACTCCGGCATCCGAGTGGTGACCGAGGCGGTGTCCTCGGTCCGCTCGGTCGCGCTCGGCCTCTGGGTCAGAACGGGCTCGAGGGATGAGACGCCGGCGCAGGCCGGCGTCTCGCATTTCCTCGAGCACCTGCTCTTCAAGGGCACGAAGCGCTACTCGGCGATCGAGATCGCGGAGATCTTCGACGGCCTGGGAGCGTCGGTGAACGCGGCCACGGGCAAGGAGTCGACCAACCTCTACGCCCGCTTCCTCGACACCCACACCGAGGAGGCCTTCGATCTGCTGGCTGAGATGCTGCTGGGCCCGACCTATCCGGAGATCGACTCCGAGCGGGAGGTGGTGCTCGAGGAGATCGCGATGTACGAGGACGAGCCGCAGGACAAGGTCCACGACGTCCTGGACGAGGCCGTCTTCGGCGGCCACCCGCTCGGCAGGCGAGTGCTCGGCGAGGCCGAGGTGATCAGCTCGATCCCGGTCCCGGAGATCGACGCCTACCACCGCGCCCGCTACACCGGCGCCAACATCGTGGTCGCGGCCGCCGGCAATCTCGACCACGAGCGAATCGTCGAGCTCACCCGCAAGCACGTGGAGCCGCCGGCGGCATCCGGCGATGGCGCCGAGCTCCACCCGCCCCGGGTGGACGACGCCAAGGTCGCCTTCCAGCAGAAGGACACCGAGCAGTTCCACATCTGCTTCGGAGGCCCCGGCATCGACCGCGGTGACGAGCGTCGCTTCGCGCTCAGCATCCTCGACGCCGTCTTCGGCGGCTCGACCTCGTCGCGGCTCTTCCGCGAGGTTCGCGAGAAGCGCGGCCTCGCCTACTCGGTCGGGTCCTACACGCAGCAGTACGTCGACTCCGGGCTGATCGGCCTGTACGTCGGCACCCGCGCGGACAACGTGGAGGAGGCGTGTGGGATCATCGGGCGCGAGCTCGCCTCGATCCACGCGGAGGGGATCAGCGCGGATGAGCTGGCCCGCGCGAAGGAAAGCGTCAAGGGACGGATGGTGCTCTCCTCGGAGTCCACCGCCGCGCGGATGGCGAGGATCGGCAAGGCGGTGCTGTTCGACACGCCGCTGCTGACCCTCGATGAGCTGCTCGAGCGGGTGGACGCCGTCAGCCGCGAGGACGTCGCCGAGCTCGCCCGCGTGCTCTACGTCCCCGCCTCGCTCTCGGCGGCGGCCATCGCCCCCAGCGAGGACCGCTTCCGAGCCGCGTTGGCGCCGGTCAGCAAGGCGCTCGCGGCGGCCTAATCGGCCGCGAACGTCCCCGAGTACCCGGTATAGGCCCCAATCCGGGACGTTCACGAAGGATGGCTGACCAAAGAGCCTGTTCAAGGGCGCCGGTTGCACTCGCTTGCGGCCCGCTCGCGGTTCGGCATAGAATCGGCACGGGTGGGCTCACGGATGTGAGCCAAGCGTGTCCTTCGAGATAAAAGTCCTCGGCCGCGTCGATCTCGTGATCGACGGTGCAAGCGTGCCGCTCGGGGGAAGCAAGCAGCGGGCGGTCCTGGCGATGCTCGCCCTGCACGCCAACCACACCGTCAGCGGGGACGAGCTGAGCGACGGGCTCTGGGGCGAGCGCCCGCCGGCCAGTGCCGCCAAGAACGTGCAGCTCTACGTCTCCCGGCTGCGAAGGGCGCTCGGTAACGGCGCCCCAGGGGCGCATATCGTCACCCATGGCCGAGGCTACGAGCTTCAGATTTCGGACGATGCTGTCGACGCCACCCGGTTCGAGCGTCTGGTCGAACTAGGTCGGCGTGAGGCGGAGCAGGGAATCGTCGACGGTTCGATAGGCAGTGCGCTGGAGCTCTGGCACGGCGCCCCGCTCGCCGATGTCGCCGAGGAGCCTTTCGCGCCACCCGAGATCCGCAGGCTCGAGGAGCTCCACCTGAGGGCGATCGAGGTTGCGATCGACGGAGAGCTCGCCGCGGGCCGGCACCGGGAGGTGATCGCCGAGCTCGAGCCGCTGATCGCCGAGCACCCCACCAACGAGCGCTTCCACGCTCAACGAATGCTCGCACTGTACCGAGCGGGGCGTCAGTCCGACGCGATGGAGGCTTACCGCACGGCGAGCCGGACCCTGATAGAGGAGATCGGGACAAGGCCCGGTCCCGAGCTTCGGGAGCTCCAGGAAGCCATCCTCCGCCAGGACCCCGCCGTCGATGCGCGCCCCCCGCACCGCGAGCTCCCCCGCCAGCTCGACGGCGGCTCCCCGCTGCTCGCCGGGCGTGACCGTGAGCTGAGGTGGCTGCGCAAGCGCTGGTGGGAGGCCGAGCAGGACCGTTGTTGGATTGCGCTCGTCTCCGGTCCCCCGGGCATCGGCAAGACCCGGCTCGCCGCCGAGCTCGCCGCGGACGTTCAGCGGGCGGGGACGGAAGTGCTCTACGCCGCGGGCTCCGGGTCCCCCGACGCCGCGCTCGGGACGATCCATGCCGCCGGGGAGAGCGACCTGCCGACGCTTGTCGTGCTCGACGACGCCGACGACGCCTCGCCCGCCGTGCTCGAGGCTGCGGGCGGGCTTACCGCGACACGCCGCGACACGCCGGTCCTCTTGCTCGTGTTGCACCGCGACGAGCAGGGCCCGCCCGCCTTCGCGGACGCGGTCCAGAGGCTCGTCCTCCGCCCGCTGCACGTCGAGGCTGCGGCGGAGATTGCCGAGCTCTACTCCCCGGCCAAGGGCATCGCGATTCCGCTGGAGACGCTCATGGCCGAGACCGACGGGGTGCCGCTTCGCGTGCACCGGGCAGCCAGCGGCTGGGCCCAGGCGCAGGCGGCGGAGCAGCTTGAAGCTGCAGCGGGTGAGGCTGCCGTCGACCAAGGCGGTCTTCGCACGGCCCGGGCGAAGCTGGCGGGGGGCGTCGCCGACCTCCAGACGGCCCGCGAGCGGACGAGCCTCTACGTGGTCGCCGAGCCGCCGGATCCCACGGAGCCCGAGATCTGCCCCTTCCGGGGCCTGGTGCCGTTCGACTCCGCTCACGCCGAGTACTTCTTTGGCCGCGAGCGGCTGGTGGCCGATCTGGTGGCACGACTGGTCGGCTCCACGCTGATCGCAGTTGTCGGACCGTCCGGGAGCGGCAAGTCGTCCGTGATCCGAGCAGGCCTTCTGCCCTCACTTGCCGACGGGATGCTTCCGGGTTCGGAGCGCTGGCGGCAGGTGCTCATGCGGCCGGGCGAGCACCCACGCGCGGAGCTGGCCCGGGCGCTGGCGCGCGCGGAGCCGAACCAAGCCGATCGCGGAGATCCGCTGGGCGCCGCGCTGCGCTCGCTGCGCGCCGACGAGCGCCTCGTGCTCGCCGTGGACCAGTTCGAGGAGATCTTCACCGCCTGTCGCGAGGAGCACGAGCGCCTGGCGTTCGTGGAGGCGCTCACCGCCCTTGCCGACGACGCCGATCAGCGGGTCGTGGTGGTCCTCGGCGTCCGCGGGGACTTCTACGGCCGCTGCGCCGAATATCCGGAGCTCGGCGCGCGGATCAGCGCCAACACCGTCCTGGTCGGTCCCATGCGCCGCGAGGAGCTGCGCCGGGCGATCGAGCTTCCCGCGGGCCGGGCGGGGCTGCGGACCGAGCCTTCGCTCGTCTCGGCGCTGGTCGGCGAGGTCGCCGATGAGCCCGGCGGCCTACCGCTGCTCTCGACCACTCTGGTCGAGCTGTGGGGGGAGCGGAGCGGCCGCACCCTGCGCCGCTCGAGCTACGAGCGAAGCGGCGGCGTCAGCGGAGCGGTGGCCCGGCTCGCCGAGCGCGCCTATCAGCGGCTCAGCCCACCGCAGCGCGAGCGCGCGCGGGTGATCCTCCTACGGCTGACAGACGCCGAGCAGCCGGCTCCGGTCAGAAGGCGGGTTCCGCTCGCCGAACTCGAGACCGACAGGGACGAGGACGCGGCCGCCGCGCTGGCGGTGCTGACCGAGAGCCGCCTGGTGACCGTCGACGAGGGCACCGTCGAGGTCGCCCACGAGGCGCTGCTGCGGGAGTGGCCGCGCCTTCGCACCTGGCTCGCCGAGGACAGCGAGGGCCGGCGCCTGCACCAGCACCTGATCCACGCGTCGGCCGAGTGGGAGGGCGCGGGGCGCGACCCGGCGGAGCTCTACCGCGGCGCGCGGCTCGCCTCGACGCTCGATTGGGCGGCGAGCCACGACCGGCAGCTGAACGAGCTCGAGCGCGAATTCCTCGGGGGGAGCGAGGAGGCGAGTGAGCGGGAAGCCGCGCGGCAGCGCCGCGCAAACCGCCGCCTGCGGACGCTCCTCGCCGGCGTCGGCGTGCTGCTCGCCGCCGCGGTGGTCGCCGGAGTGATAGCGCTCTCGGAGCGCCAGGGCGCGCGCCGCGCGGCCACCGCGGAGGCCGCCCAGCGCCTCGGTGCGCAGGCCCTTACCGAGGATCGCCTCGACCAGGCGCTTCGCCTCGCCAACGCTGGGGCCGCCCTCGACGACTCGCTGGCGACTCGCTCCAATCTGCTCTCGACGCTCCTGCGAAGTCCGGCGGCGCTCGGCGTCCTGCGCGGGGACGGTGACGGATTCTACGCGCTCGCGCTCAGTCCCGATGGGCGCACCCTCGCGCT
>JBKOYL010000112.1:0-5831 GCA_046725395.1 Actinomycetota bacterium
CGGACGCGGAGCGTTCGTCCTGGCGCTTCCGCGCCTCCGAGATGGATCCCGCCGGGCACATCAACAACTCGCACTACTGGACGCCGCTGGAGGAAGAGCTCGCGGACGGCCCCGAGCCGCAGCAGATCGACGCCGAGATGGAGTACCGCGATCCGGCGATGCCCGGTGATGCGGTTGTGCTCCGGCAGGGGGCGTGGATGTGGATCCTCGGCGAGGAGGGCACCGTGCACGCCTCGCTGACGGCGAACGTCCCTCAGTACCCGGCATAGCCCCTACTCCGGGACGTTCGCGGTCAGGCAGCCGCGCGGGCCCGAGCGCCGTCCGCGGCACGGGCGTGCTCCGAGATCGCGTCGAGGAGCTGCGGCCAGGCGCCGCGAGGCAGGTCATGGCCCATGCCCTCGATCATCATCAGCCTCGCGCCCGAGATCGCCTTCGCCGTGGCGCGACCACCGGAAGGGCGGATCATCTTGTCGACCGTGCCGTGGATCACCAGCGTGGGGGCCTTGATTCTGCTCAGAACCTTGGTCCGATCGCCGGAGGCGATGATCGCCCCCAGCTGCCGTCCGCCGGCGCGCACGTCGAAGCCGCGGTCGTAGCTGCGCCCGGCGCGCTCGCGGATGGACTGCTCGTCACGGTCGAAGCCGGTCGATCCGACCAGGCCGAAGACCTCCGCCGAGCGCTGGATGTAGCCGTCGCGGTCGCGGGGCGGCGGCCGCAGCAGGTAGCGATAGACGGAGAACGCCGGCTGGCCGTGCCAGCGGCTCCCGGTCGTCGACATGATCGAGGTGAGCGAGCGGACCGTCTCGGGGTGCTCGGCGGCCAGCATCTGCCCGATCATCCCTCCCATCGAGGCTCCGACCACGTGCGCTGGAGCCAGGCCGAGCTCGCGCAGAAGGCGGGCGGTGTCCTCGGCCATGTCCGAGAGGCCGTACTGCTCGGGGCCGACCCGGCGCCGAACCATCTGACCGAGGGTCGGCGGCCGGAAATCGAAGTGGGTAGAACGACCGATGTCCCGGTTGTCAAAGCGGACGACGCGGAAGCCTCGGTCGGCGAGCCGCTCGCAGAAGTCCTCGTGCCAGGCGATCATCTGGGTCGCCAGGCCCATCACCAGCAGGATCGGCGTGTCGTCCGGATCGCCGAAGGCCTCGTAACAGAGGGTCACGCCCCGCCCGACGTCGCAGAACTCCTCGGCCATTGGTTGATCGTAAGGCCGCAACGGATCTTGCACTCCTGTTAGCAACTGCTGACACTTCGGCCGCGACTCTCTAGGCTGGGCCGGTGCCGGTGGGCGACGCAGTCGCTCCCGACCGTCGATGCCGACCAGGAGATCTACCCACAGACCGAGGGCGACCCGACGCGGCCGCGTCGCCGTGCTCGCCTTGATGGTGCTGGTCACGCTGGTGATCGGCTCCCTCGTCGGGCAGAGCGCCGCGGGCGATCCGGCCTCGAAGATCGCGCAGAAGCAGGGCGAGCTCGACCGCATCCAGTCGACCGAGGGGCCCCTGCGGGCGCAGATCGACCGGATGAACGCGCAGGTGGATCAGCTGATCGGTCAGGAGTCACGGCTGCGCCAGCAGCGGGACGCCGCCCAGCGGGAGCTCGAGCAGAAGCAGGCGGAGCTCGACAGGGCGACTGCCGAGCTCAACGCCCAGAAGGCCGAGCTGGCGCGGGTGAGGGCGAAGCTGCAGGAGGCGGTGGGGGCGCTCGAGCAGCTCCTGGTCGACATCTACAAGTCGAACGACCCCGACCTGACGGCCGTCGTCATGCGCTCGACCGACTGGTCGGATCTGCTGACCCGGACCGAGTACATCGACCACATCCAGGAGTACGACGACGAGGTCGTCGCCCGGGTTCGTGGCCTGCGCGATCGGATCAGGGCGCTGGTCGACCAGCTCCAGGCGACCCACGACCGCATCAAGGCGGCGCGCGACGCGGTGGCCGCGGAGGAGCGCCAGATCGCCGCGCAGCACGCCCAGATCCAGGCGCAGCAGCGGCAGCTGGTCGCGGCGCGCAACGCGCGCGAGTCGGTGCTCAACGCGCTGCTCCGCAAGGAGCGGCAGATCCAAACCGACCTATCCAACATCCCGGCGCCCGCCGGAAACGCCACCCTGGATGCGGACGGCGATGCGATCCCGCCCTCGAACGCACCGCTTGCCGTTCGCGCCGTGATCGAGGCGGCGAACCAGATCGACGACCTCCCGTACATATGGGGCGGGGGACACGGCTCCTTCACCGCCAGCGGCTACGACTGCTCGGGCGCGGTCAGCTACGCGTTGCACGGCGGCGGCTTCCTGTCCAGTCCGCTCGACTCGACCGGCTTCGAGGTCTGGGGCGAGCCCGGCGGCGGCAACTGGATCACGGTGTTCGCGACCAGCGGACACGCCTGGGCCTACATCGCGGGCTTGCGCTGGGACACCGGCGGGCCGGGAGGGGGCAACGGCCCCCGCTGGAGCACCGTGATGCGCGACGACGCCTCGAGCTTCGTCGCCCGCCACCCGTCCGGCTACTAGACCACTACACAACTAAATAATTGTGCTATTGTCTTGGGCATGGCGACCAGGGCAGTGATTCCACACCCCCTTCCGGCGCCGCTCGTCGAGCGGGTCGCCGAGCGGTTTCGGATCCTCGGTGAGCCGATGCGGATCAGGCTGCTCGAGGCGATGCGCGATGGCGAGATGAGCGTCAAGGAGCTCCAGGAGGCCACCGGTGCCTCACAACAGAACGTCTCGCAGCACCTCGGCGTCCTCCTGCGCGCAGGCATCGTCAGCCGACGCAAGGAGGGGAACTTCTCCCGCTACCGGATCACCGATCCGGTCGTCTTCTCGCTCTGCGACGAGGTGTGCGGCGGGCTCCGCCGCCAGCTCGAGGAGCTCGACTCGCTGCTCGAAGGGGCGAGCTGATCACTCGTGCCGGCCAATCCGCAGCCGCGATGAGCGACGTCGGTCCGATCGGAAGGCTGGGGCGCTACGCGGCAACCCACTTCCGCGTCGTGGTGCTCGGCTGGGCGATCGTGGCCCTCGGGCTCGGCTTCCTCGCGCCGCGCGTCGAGAAGGCGCTCTCCGGCGCGGGCTGGGAGGCGAGCGGATCCGAGTCGGTCCAGGCCCGGCAGTTGATCGACCGAAGCTTCAACGGGCTCTCGGCCTATGGCTTGATGGTTGTGGTCCACTCACCCAATTCGACAGTGGGCGATCCCACCTTCGATACGGCGGTGACCGCTGTCGAGCGCAAGCTGCGCGGCGACGCGGCGGTTCGCACCGTCGTCCCCCCGCAGCCGGGCGTCTCGACCTCGTCCGACGGTCACACGGCGATCGTGCAGGCGGGCGCCGCTCGTGATTCGAATGCAATGGTCGAGGCGGCTGCCGACCTCAAGGGGCCGCTCAACGCTCTCGGCCGTGATGGGGTCCAGGTTCACCTCACGGGCGCGCCCGGGATGTGGTCCGACTTCAACACCGCCAACAAGAGCGCGATGCTGCGCTCGGAGGTGATCTCCTGGCCGGTGACGCTGGCGATCATGCTGATCGCCTTCGGTTCGCTGGTCGCGGCCGGCCTGCCGCTGATGCTGACCATGGTCGGCCTCGTCGCGGCGGCGGGCTCGCTCTACCTCGGCACGCAGATCCTGCCGATCTCGATCTGGGCCATGAACTTCGCGCTGATGTTCGCGCTGGCCCTGGGCATCGACTATGCGCTGTTCGTCGTCTATCGCTTCCGAGGCGCGTACTTCGGTTCAGGACTCTCCCCATCCGAGGCCACCGCGCAGGCAATGGATACCGCCGGTAAGGCCGTGCTCTTTTCGGCACTCACGGTCCTGATCTCGCTGACCGCGGTGATGCTCGTTCCGAGTCCGGCGTTCCGCTCGGTCAGCCTCGGGATCATGCTCGCCGTCATCTTCGTCCTGGCGGCGACGCTGACGCTCCTCCCAGCCGTACTGGCGAAGCTCGGCCCGAGGGTCGACAAGCTGGCTCTGCCCTGGGCTCACTCCGGTGAGCACCGCTCGCCCCGCTTTGCCGCTTGGGGAGAGCGGCTTTGGCGCCACCCTCTTCGGTACGGGGTCCCGGCCCTTGTCGCGCTGATCCTGCTCATCCTGCCGGTGCTGAGTCTCGACACGGCGATGCCCTCGATCAAGGTCGTCCCTCCCGGCGACTCGTCGCGCGTCGGGTATGAGCAGGTGCAGGCCGCCTTCGGCCCGGGGGCGGTTGGCCCGATGCAGCTGGTGGCTCCGGCATCCGAATCGGAGGCGGTAGCGACCACCGCGAAGCGTGACGCAGGCGTGGCCCAGGTCATCCCGGCCCGGCGATCCGGCGATCTCGCACTCCTCTACGCGATCCCGACGCAGGATCCCTCCAGTCCCGAGGTCGGCGCGACGATCGATCGGCTCCGCGCCGAGCTGCCCGCTGGCGCCCTCGTGGGCGGAGCGGTCGCCGAGAACCACGACCTGGCATCGGCGCTGACCGCGAAGACGCCGCTGGTGATCGGGGTGGTACTCGCGCTCGGGTTCGCGCTCTTGCTCGTCGCGCTCCAGGCACCGGTGATCGCGGCCGTCGGCGTGATCACCAATCTGCTCGCCACCGGCGCCGCATTCGGGATCGCGAAGTGGATCTTCCAGGACGGTGCGCTCCACTCGCTGCTGGGCTTCGAGCCGCAGGGCTTCCTCGACGCCTGGGGGCCGGTCTTCTTCTTCGCGATGATCTTCGCGATCTCGATGGACTACACCGTCTTCCTGCTCTCCTCTGCCAGGGAGCACTGGGACCGGACCCGCGACGCCAAGGATGCGATGGTCGGCGGGCTCGCCCACTCGGGTCGGGTGATCTTCGCGGCCGCCGCGGTGATGATCGCGGTCTTCTTCACCTTCGCGCTTTCGGGTCCACTGCCGCCGAAGGAGATGGGGCTGATCCTGGGCATCGCCGTGCTGCTCGACGCGATGCTGATCCGCCTGCTGCTGATGCCGGTTCTGCTCAGGCTGCTCGGGCCGCGGGCCTGGTATCTGCCCAGCTGGGCGGATCGCGTGCTGCCCGACGTCCGGTTCGGGCACGGGGATGAGGGTCTCGCCGTGGCCCCGGCCCCGCCGAGTTAGCCCCGAAGGGTCAGGACACCGCCGGCCAGCAGTAGCCGTAGGCCGTGAGGCCGGAGACGGGCCCGAAGAACCCGTAGTTGCTCACCGAGAAGGTGTTGTCATGGTTGATGGTCCCCTGGGCGAAGAAGGAGTTGATCGACCCGCCCGTGCTGAAGCCGCCGCTGACCAGGCGCTTACCGGCGGGGCAGGCCGGCGTGGTCGCGGTCGCGGACTGGCCGGCGGCGATCGGGGCCGGGCTCGAGGCCACCTCGGTGAGCTTCGGCCTCTTCATCCGCGCGCAGTAGGCGATCGCCGTGAGCTCGCCCGAGCCGACGCCGTAGGCGTGGCCGGAGACCGTCCAGGCCCTGGTCCCCTTGGCGCGCGACTCCGTCACGTAGTCGCCGCCGTCGCTGCGGAAGTCCGTGCGTTGGAAGCCGCCTGAGACCAGGAACTGGCCCTTCGGGCAGTGCGCCGTTACGGTCTTCGTCTGGCCGGGCCGCAGGTAGACGGTCCTGTGCGGAGTCGGGGTCGCCGGAATGACGCCGAAGCCGCATAGTGCCTGCACGGAGACGTCCCGCGGCGTGGTGCTCGCGCGGCTCGGGTCCAGGAACACGACGCTGATGTGGTAGCCGAGCTGCGCACCGAGGCGCTCGTAGGAGTGCGGGTAGATGCCCTCACCGTCCGCGCTCGTCGGGGGGGTGGTGGCCATCCCGCCACCGACCGGGAATCTGCCGCCGGGGCAGATCGTCTGCAGGCGCGGAGCGGTGTCGGGCTTGGTGAC
>JBKOYL010000087.1:0-30918 GCA_046725395.1 Actinomycetota bacterium
AGGCGTAGCGCGGCCGCCAGCTCGTCGAGCTGGCGCTCGGTCTCGCCGGCCTCGGCGGGCCGGATGTAGAAGGCGCAGCGATGAATCCCCGCCTCGGCGCCACGCTCGATCAGCTCGAGATCCGGCCTGGCGCTCGAGAGCGTGACCGGGATCTGCTCCCGTCCCGCCTCCTCGGCGAGCTGCTGGAGCCTCGCGATCCGCTCAGTCAGGCGCGAGAGACGATTCGGCATCCACTCATCGCCGAACGCCACCACGCGGTCCAGAACGTGCTCGGCGTTGCCGCCCACCAGTACCGGTGGGTGCGGCTTCTGGACCGGCTTCGGCCAGGACCAGATCCGCTCGAAGGCGACGTGCTTGCCGTGATAGGACGCCTCGTCCTCGGTCCAGATCTCCTTCATCGCCTCGATGCGTTCCCGCATCAGCGAGAAGCGCGTTCGGGGGTCTGTGGCATGGTTCTGCATCTCCTCGAGGTTCCACCCCGCGCCCACGCCGAACAGGAAGCGCCCGTTCGAGATCCGGTCGAGCGAGGCGACCTCCTTGGCCGTGATGATCGGATCACGCTCGATCACGAGGCAGATGCCTGTGGCGAGCAGGAGGTCCTTCGTCGCGGCCGCCGCGGCGGCGAGGGCAACGAAGGGGTCATAGGTGTGGCTGTACTCCTTCGGTAGCTCGCCGCCGCGCGGGTACGGCGTTTCGCGGCTCGCCGGGATGTGAGTGTGCTCGGGGAAGAACAGCGACTCGAAGCCGCGCTCCTCGACGAGGCGCGCGATCGTCCCGGGCTCCGCGGCATAGTCCGCGGGGAACACGGCGACGCCGTAGCGCATGCCCGCATCCTAGGGCGGCGCTGATCGCCCGGCTCGCGACGGAGCGGGCCGTTGCCCTGAGACGTCTGGTCGACGTGGCCGCGATCCTGGCCGAGCTCCAGGCCGATCCGGCGCTCAGCGCTAGGAAAAGGCTCCTGCAGCTGGGCCGCGAGGCGCCGTGTCCATGAGAGCTGTCGCGACGCTAGATCCCCCACGCCGGGAGGGCCTGACTTCCACGGTGCACCGGAGGGCGCGGCGGGTTCCCGCCGCGCCCTCAGTGTTTGCCAGCTATCAGCGAATGCCCGCCTCGACGCGGACTCGCTCGGGATCGGTCGGCTCCTTGCCGCGTCCATGCTCGACCACGGGAGCCGGGCGCTCGGGGCGATGACGCTCTTCGTCGATCAGACGCCGCACTTCCATGTCGAAAGATTCCTCGCGCCGCCGCCCACGGCGCATCCACCTCTCATGACACATCTTCGACCACCTCCGTTGCGTCGTGGCTCTACTGAATGGTCCCACCTCTCCAGACGATACGGAGAGCCACGCCATCGCCGATCCCTTTCCGGCGGCTCCGCCTTCCAGAGCCACGAGGACCGGGTACCCCTGCTCCTCCTCGCGCGTTCGGGGAGCGGCTCCCCGGACCTGCCCGGCTACCCCTCGTCGTCCTTTGGAGTGGAGTCCAGCGCTTCCGCTCTTCGCCAATCCGAGGGTCAGCTGCGCCTCTGCTCAGGTCAGCAGGGGGCGCCACCGGCCCGGACCAGGAGGGCGCACCTGTGCGTCAGACTTCTCTGCACGGAGATCGATAGACCCGGAGGGAAGAGATGAAGGTGGAAGCTAGCGTCGTCTTCAGGTTTCAGTCCAGCTCGCTTGCCGAGGCCGGGGCCCTCCTCGACGAGGTCTTGGGGCGAGCCCATGAGAGAGACGACATCGACGTCGACCAGATCAACGTGACGACCCCGCCCGGGTCCACGCCGGTCAGCCTCCCGGCCCTAACGACCCCGGGCGAGTACCCACCCGGCGTGCCGCGCTCCGGGGCCATGGATGGGTCATAGGCCGCAGGCCGCGGGCGGGATCGGGGATGCAGTCCCGGTGCTGCCACGAACGCGCATGAGCTGCTGCGCATGCCTCGGATCAGCTCCTCAGTCACGCAAGCGCCGCCCACGATCGGGCGCTGCTCGGCGACGAGTACCCGCAGACCGGCAGCACTCAGATATCCAGCCGCGACCAGGCCGTCGTGCCCTGCGCCGACGACCACTACGTGATACCCGCTCGCCGGACCTTGATTTGGGGCAATGCTGATCAGAACACGACGCTAGCGGCGAACGCCCCGGCTTGGGAGTCGACGGCCGCGAAACAAGCTCCCCAGGGCACGACCGGAGACGAGGCTTCTCCGTAACCAGTGCGCGCCCCGTGGGTCAACGCCTCTGCGAACGCTCCGATGCCTCGATTCCTCCAGAGATTGGAGCCAGATTGGAGCCACGAGAGCACCGTCTTCATCGGCACGTAAAGAGAAAACCCGCCGAGAGCTGGTCTCTCCTGAGGTGAGCGACCGGATTCGAAACGGCGACCGCCAGCACCAACAAGCTGAGGTGGGGTCATCTCGCTGTAGCCGGATAAGGTCCGGGACCTCTCTGGTTGAGGGATACGGCCACTGTGTGGATGAGCGCTTGAGCGATATCGAGAGGATCGCG
Organism: Actinomycetota bacterium; assembly: GCA_046725395.1. Classification (GTDB taxonomy): domain Bacteria; phylum Actinomycetota; class Thermoleophilia; order Solirubrobacterales; family 70-9; genus DASUPK01. The sequence goes on from JBKOYL010000087.1 coordinate 2,495, forward strand.
GTCGTCGGAGGCGGCGTTATGGGTGCCGGGATCGCAGAGGTCTGCGCCCGGGCCGGGGTCGACGTCACCGTGATCGAGGTCGACGAGGAACGCTCGGCGCGCTCGCTCGATGCGATCCAGCGCTCGCTTCGGCGCGCAGTGGGTGGGGGAAAGCTCGACGCCGCGCAGGCCGAGACGGCGGAGGAGCATCTCGCGGTCAGCTCTGAGCTCGGCGATGCCGCGGGCTCGGACGCGGTGATCGAGGCGATCACGGAGGACGAAGGGGCGAAGCGAGAACTTTTCACCCGTCTCGACGAGCTTCTCCCCGACGCGAGCTTCCTCGCCACCAACACCTCGTCCGTGCCGATCATGAAGCTCGCGGCAGCCACGGCTCGACCCGAGCGGGTCCTTGGCCTTCACTTCTTCAATCCGGTCCCCGTTATGTCCCTCGTGGAGGTGGTCCGCTCGATCATGACCGCTGAGGAGATCCTTGAGGCAGCGCGTGCCTTTGTCACCGATCGCCTCGGCAAGCAGACGATCGAGTCGGAGGATCGCGCTGGGTTCGTGGTCAACGCGCTGCTCGTGCCTTACCTCCTCTCCGCGATTCGAATGTACGAGTCTGGCTTCGCCTCAAGGGAGGACATCGATCAGGGGATGGTTCTCGGCTGCTCGCACCCGATGGGCCCGCTGGCTCTGGCGGACCTGGTCGGCCTCGACGTTCTCGAGGCGGTGTCCGAGTCGCTGCACGAGGAGTTTCGCGATCAGTCGACAGTGGCGCCCCCACTCCTGCGCCGCATGGTGGAGGCCGGGCTGCTCGGGCGAAAGGCTGGAAGAGGGTTCTATCAATACGAGTGACCACGAAACGGCGCCGATCCTTGGCCCTCAAATAGAAAACCCCGCCTGTGCGGGGCTTTCTGAGGGGTGAGCGACCGGACTCGAACCGGCGACCGCCTGGACCACAACCAGGAGCTCTACCAACTGAGCTACGCCCACCGCGTCGCCTTCAATCTAGCGTGAGCCGGCGCGGCTACACGCCTGCCGCGGATAAGCGACGCGGCGCGCCCGAGTTTCGGTGCAGCTGCCGAGGACGGCTAACGCCGGGATACGGGGCCCCGCCGCTTCACTGCGATCAGCCGCTCGCACCCCTTCACCCCGTCGATGCCGTCCACCTTCGCCCGGTCGAGACCAGGGCCACAGTTGACGCGATCGCTGCTTCCGTCGATCGCGCGGATCAGGTCACGACCCTGCCCACCGTGGATCAGGTCGCTGCCGCGGCCGCCCGTGAGGTTGTCGACCCGGGCGCCGCCGATCAGTCTGTCGCGACCGTTGCCGCCGTGAAGGAAGGCGCCATCGGGCGTTGCGATCAGCTCGTCGCGTCCGCCCCCGCCCAGCATGACGCGCCTGGCGGCGGCCGCGGTGTAGTCGTTCTGCGGCGAGATCAGGTCGTCGCCTCCCAGTCCCTCGACCAGGAGCGTGCTGAACCGGCCGGTGGCGTCCGTGTCGTCATCGCTGTTCAGGTTGACGCCGCCCGCACCGAAGCTGAGCCCGTCGGTCGCGGGGGTTCCGCGGACATGGAGAAACGTCTCGCCGAGGTACTCGATCTCGATCTCCGGCGCTCCCTGCGGCTCCGGGATGGCTCCCGGGGCGAGGGGACCGCCGGTGAGGTCGAGGGTGTCCGCGCTGCGGCCGCCGTGGGTGACCTGGACGCGATCGGTGTTGAGAACCGTCGGGGTGTCGCCTGCGCAGGCGATCGCCTGGTGCCCGTCGTCGATCGCGATCGCGTCCCCGGACCGGATGACCCTGGTGAAGGCATCAGAGGCCGTGACCGCGAGCAGGCGATCCGTCGGTGAGTAGCTGCAGCTGACCGCGCCGAAGGCCGCCGGCGCGGAACCCAGGCACCCAATCACCGCCAAGGAGACGGCCGCCGCAGCGAGCCGTGGATGCAATCTCATCTTCTCCCCTCTCCGCCCCTACGGTCGCGCCCACCATACCGCGAGCGCCCCCGGCAGGACTCGAACCTGCGACATTCGGCTTAGAAGGCCGACGCTCTATCCAGCTGAGCTACGGGGGCCGCAGGCAGCGTACCGCCGCCCATGGCGGTCACTGAATCACCGGCCGCGGCATTCCGGTGAAACGTGGCGTACTCAATTCTGTTTGGTCGCCACTACTTATTTTCAAGCAGCACAAAATTAGGTATGGTGCCGCCCAAGCTTCGAGTCGTGCTCAGGGGTACACCGCAGGACATTGGAAGGGGACCGGCGCGCGGAGCCGAACGGGAGAGGCTCCTCGGGTCGGTCTCCCCTCCCGCTGCCATCAGGCGGCGCCTCCTCACCCTTCGGTCCGGGGCGCCTAGAGCTGGGCGGCCAGGTGCTCCGCCAACCACAGATCGCAGAGCCAGGCGCTGGGGTCGCCCTTGCGATCCACCACTACGCCGTCCCGTCCACCGTGAACCTTGACGCCGTTCCACCGGTCCGACGGAGTGATCCCCTCGAGTATTGCTGCGGAGCCGGCGGCGCCGTCCTCCGCCCGGAACCTACCCCGTCGCGCCCGGGCCTCGAACTCCGGGACCGAGGCGTGGACGGTCGTCTCGCTTAGACCCTGCTCCTGGTGGACCTCGACCTTGTGGCCGTGGCGCTCCCCCACCATCACGGTCGGGCCGAAGAGCCTGCCGGAGTAACCGGGCATCGTCGGGCCCCGCGGCACCAGCTTCACCGTCGGGCGCTCGGTGAGACTGAGACCTAGCGGCCTCATCGCCACCTCCATCCGGTCATAGCCGCTCTCCACCTCGCCGCCGGGGCCGGTTGCGCGGAAGGCGCCGTAGAGGGCCGCGATCACTATCAGCGGCACGCCGATCAGGAACGGGACGAAGGTGTCGAATAGGTAGATCGGCGGGACGGCGAGGAAGATCAGGATCGTGATGACCACGCCGAGGTTCATCGAGCGGCGCGCCGCGCCCCAGAGCTCGCCGTGCGCCTTGATTGCCTCGTCGTCGATCGGCTTCACTGCCAAGGCTGCCCAGAGCTCGCCGTCCGAGAGCTCGGTCGGGTCGTCGACCTCGTGCGGCCCCTTGGCGAAATCGCGTGCGTCGCCGCCGGCGACCCGGTTGAGGTCGCGGCGCTGGAAGAGGAAGAGCAGGACCAGGAAAACGCCGAGCACGCCGAAGATCAGCCCGAACTGCAGCTTCGGGTTGGCGTCCTGGGGGCTGGCGCTGAGGCCGATGACGACCGTGATCGCCGCCACGACGATCACACCGACGATCCCGAACACCGCCGAGCGCCGGAACTCCCTCCTCACCTCGACCTCGCCATCGGCGCCAGCGTAACCGGGCCGCCGGAAAGATCACACGGGCACTATTGGTGTCCGCGGCTAGGGCTCCGCCGGCGTCGAGAACCACGGGCAGGAGTCGAGGTCGAAGGTAAACGACGCGTAGCAGCCCAGGAGCTCTTCCTCCTTCACGGGGTTACCGGTCCCCACATTCGTGTCGGCGTCGCAGTCCTCAGGCAGGAATCCCGGCAGCGACTGACCCGCAACCGGCGCCAGCGGCGGATCCGCCGTCACGCTCGCGCGGTCCCCGTTGAGGCCGGTGTTGTCGTACCAGCAGTTGCCCGTGTTCCCGGCGTACTGATCCCACCAGAAGTCGAGCCCGTTGCGCGCCCTGGTCCCGTCGGGCGCCTGCCCCATCTTGTTGCCGTGAACGTGGTTGTTGTAGGAGGTCGACGGCGGCACCTTGGTCGGGTCGCAGCCGGCGAGCAGCGTCGGGTCGACCCCAGCCGGGCCGCAGACGAACTGATCCGGCACGGCGAAGATCATGACCCCCCGTCGCCAGTTGTCCCAGAAGCGGTTGTCGCGGATGATCATGTGGTTCCCGCCGGCAACCCAGAGTCCGGTCCCGACGGGTTCCGGGACGGTCGGGACCACGTCCGAGCAGCCCTGGTTCGGGCCATACGGACCGGGCTGCTCACCCGGGCCGCAGATCGGCAGGTAGAGGTTGAAGTTGTTCGAGTGGAAGTTGTTGTTCTCGATCAGCTGCGAATCCGCCGGGAAGCCCGGGTGGCCCGGCGCAGTGAACACGTCGGTCGTGAACCCGAGGGTGTTGTCATAGAACTCGTTGTGGTGGATCCAGATGGCGTTGCCGTCGGTCGCCGAGTAGCCCGCGGCGCTGTGGTGCATGTCGCAGTTGCGAAGCTCCGTCCCATAGCGGCGCTGCTCGGGCGGCACCGCGTCGCCCAGGTCCGCCGTCGCGCCCGGATAGAGGGCGGCATCGCCGCTGCCCCAGGCGTCGCAGTTCTCGATCAGGGCGTGGTCGCCGACGAAGCTGAGGAAGCCGTACTCCTTGTTGTAGGCGGCCTTGAACCGGTCGAGATGCCAGCCGTCGCTCTCTGTGATGTAGATGCCGTTCTCGTTGAAATGGCGCACCTTGAGGTTCGTGATCACCAGACCGTCGGCGCGATCGCCCCGGATTCCGTTGTCCTTCGCGTAGTCGGCGGGGTCGGGTCCCGGGTTGCCCTTGTCGCCGAGTGCCGGATCGCCACCGTCGATGATCACGTCGTCGGGGCTCACGCCCGTGCCCTGGATCTGCAGGTTGCAGCGAATGCAGGGACCAGCATCCGGGATGCCATGACGATCCACGAGCGGTGGCTGCGGCGGTGGTACGTCTGTGAGGTCGCGGCCCATCACTGCAATCAGGTTCTGATCGTTTGGGCAGAGGAACTGGTACTTGTAGGAAAGCGCGCCCGTGGCGCCGTGGTCGTTGGTTTCGACGTAGTCCTGGCAGGCCGGGTCGTTGGTCGGAGCGGCGCGGGACGCCGGCTCGGTGTAGAGGCCCGGCATCACCTCGACGCGATCGTTGTTCTGCGAGTCGTTGACGGCCGCCTGGATCGAGTTGTAAGTGCACGCGGCGAACAGCTTCTGGTTGAAGCTGCGGAGCTTCTGCCCCTCCTTGCTGCTCAGCTTGATCGCGGGCTGCGAGGCGCGCAGCTTGTATCCCCTGGTCTGGGCGCTGCCGATGCTCGCGGAGAGCCGCTGCATCGAGTCCGGCTGGCAGACCACGCGAGTGTCGCCCGGCGGCTCGGTGTCGAGCGCCGTGTAGAGGCTGCGGACGTCCGGCACCGCGCCGCCCGCCGGCGGATCGACCGAGGTGTCGGGGGCGGGATCGGGCCAGTACGAGGCCCGCTCAACGTGCGCGAGCGCGAGGCTCGGCGGGGCGACGAGAGCCGCGATGCCCACCGCGATGCCGATCAGCCGCCGTCTCGCGGCGCCGTTGCCTGTCATCACTCCTTGCTCATCTCGCCGCGTTAGCTCGCGCCCGGTCTACCTAGAAATGTGGAGGCGCGCGAGTCTACCGATCGAGGCGGAATCCTGTCGCACATCACTAGGCTCTGCTCGAGGGAGATGCTTTCGAGAGAGGTCACGTCGCTGAGCCGAGCGCGCCGGGAGTTCTTCCGCAGGGAGTCGCCCTGGGTGATCGGCGGCGGGATCGTGGTGCTCGCCGTGCTCCGGGCCGCGCTCGGCGATCTCACCTGGCGCGACGGCGTCGCGGCCGCGGCGATGCTCGGGGTCTATCCCTTCGGTGAGTGGGCGATTCATGTCTACCTCCTCCACGCGAAGCCGATCCGGCTCCGCGGCCGCGAGATCGAGACGGTCGCCGCTCGGGCCCATCGCGCGCACCACCGGGAGCCGACCGACCTCGACATGGTTCTCCTCTATTGGTGGCAGGCGGCCTTCCTGATGCTGGTCGCCGTGCCGCTCACGGTGGGGTTGGTCGCGCTGATCGTGACGCTGCTCGCCGGGTCGGTTCCGCTGGGGCCGATGGTGAGCGGTGCGTTCGCGGGCTTTTGCATGGTCTTCGTCTACGAGTGGACGCACTTCCTGATCCACACCGCGTACCGTCCGCGCACGCGTGCCTACAAGGCGATCTGGCGCAACCACCGCCTCCACCACTTCAAGAACGAGCACTTCTGGCACGGAATCACGAACAATCTCAGCGATCGCGTGCTCGGCACGAATCCGGAGGCGCGCGAGGTAGCGAAGTCGGAGACGGCGCGGACGCTCGATCCGAGCGCCTCCGCCTGAGTGCTCGACAAGCGCGGCGGATAGCTTGGATCCAGCCCCCACCTTCGGCCAGGGCATCCGAGCCTGTACAGCGGGAACGCGGAGTGAGGCTACTCACATTGCGGTGATCGGTCGCCATTCGGCGCTCTCATCTGCTTCAATCCTCGCGCTGTCTGCCTCGATCACCACAGGGGCTTAGGGGCTCATCAATGGGGAGTGAAATGTTGGAAGGGGTGCGCCGCGGTCGGAAGTTCCGAGCTCTGCTCGGAGGCCTGGCCTTCTGCGCAGCGGTGGTGGCGGCCAGCGTCGCATTCGCGGCGGGCGAGCGCCCGACCATCTCCGGCGACCCCATCGTGGGCCACACGCTCACCTCCAGCCTCGGCCCGACAGGACAGACGCTTTACCAGTGGCAGGGCTGCAATCCCGCGGTGGCCAATTGCGCGGATTCCCTGGACCACAACGACCCCAACTGGATCGACCTCACCGCGCCGTCACACAGCGGCTTCACCTACACGGTCGCGGACCGCGATTTCGGGCACTTCATCCGGGTACTGCTCCACGACAACAACATCGGCGAGCAATGGACGACTTCCGTGCCCGTCGGGCCGGTGACCCGCGACGCCACCCCACTGCTGGCTCCGCCCCCGCCCCCACCGCCTCCGGGGCAGCTCACCCCCGACCATGGGATCACCATCCTGGTCGAGCCGGCCGGAGGCAGTCCCAAGTTCAAGCCGCCCGGGCAGGGAACGTTCACCCCTCTTAACAAGCTGGAGGAGATCCCCGTCAACAGCCTGGTCGACACGCGCGGCGCCAAGGTGAAGGTGACGGCGGCGACGGGCGATCTCGGCAACACGACCGCCGACAACTCCGTCTTCTTCTACGACGGCTTGATCAAGCTCAAGCAGGGTTCCGCACAGAACGCGCCCGCCGTCGCGAAGCTGGTCCAAAAGCTGGGCTGCAAGAAGCGCAAGGCTGGCGGGGCGAAGGCGCAGAAGTCCGGAGGGCCGGTGGCCACGACCGCCCGCAAGCGGCGCCGGCGGCGGGTCTGGGGCAGCGGCAGCGGCAACTACAGCACTTCCGGGAGCGGCGGGACGGGGAGCGTCCGAGGCACCACCTGGCTCACCAAGGACACGTGCCGCGGAACGTTCTTCAAGGTGACCGAGGGCATCGGGATCTCCGTCCTCGACTTCGACCTGGACAAGCAGGTCGAGCTCGGGCCCGGCCAGAGCTACTTCGCTCGCAATCGCTGAGCCGCGGTCCGGGGCTCAGGCCGGCGCCCAGACCCCGACCTCCTCCTCGCGGCCGCGCACCGGCATCGACTCGACGTAGCTGAGCTCTCCATCGCGGCCCGAGAGGCGCTCGCGCGTCGAGTCGGCGACGAACAGGCTGTGTCCGCTGCCCTTCGTCATCCCCTCCAGCCGGGCGGCGGTGTTGACGGTGTCCCCGATCGTCGTGTACTCGAGCCGCCGTTGTGAACCGAGGTTGCCGGCCATCACCGGGCCGCTGTTGAGCCCAATGCCGATCTGGAACTCCTGGCCCACGCCGCGATCGTGCATCCAGCGGTTGACGGCCGGCAGCCTGATTTCCAGCATCTCCCTCGCGGCGGCGAAGGCGCGGTCCGCGTGGTCATCCTGCTCGATCGGGGCGCCGAAGGTGGCCATGATGCCGTCCCCCATGAACGAGATCAGGGTCCCGCCGTGGGTCATGACTGCATCGGTCATCTCCTCGTGGTAGCGGTTGAGGATCTCGAGCACCTCCCCCGGATCGCGCCCCTCGGAGAAAGTGGTGAATCCGCGGATGTCGCTGAAGAGGACGGTGACGTCCATCCGGCGCCCGGCGAGCCGCAGGTCCTCGTCGGTCTGCGCCAGGACCTGGCCGACGACCTGCTCGGGGACGAAGCGGGCGAAGGTATCCCGGACTCGCCGACGCTCGAACGTCTCGAGCAGGTAGTAGACGACCAGCGAGCCGACCAGCGAGAGGCCGAGGGCGATCATCGGGTAGAGGACCGGCACGATCTCTCCCGCGTTGAAGGCAAGCTGGGCGGCGACCAGGTAGAGGCCGGCGGCGAGCAGTCCGAGGCCGAGGGCGCGGATCGGCGAGAGGGGGTAGCTCGCGAACGGAGCGAGGATGCCCATCAACGCGATCAGGAAGAGGTCGAGGGCGAGCGGCGTCGAGCGGAGCGGGAAGTCGTCGAGCGCGGTGGCGGTCGCGTTGGCGTTGATCTCGGCCCCGGACATCAGATCGTCCCCGCTGGTCGGCGTCGGGGCGAGGTCCTTGAGGCTCGGATCCGAAGCGCCGATGACAACCACCTTGTCCTTGAAGAATCCGGGCTCGAACTGGCCGTTCAGCACGCGGGAGAACGGGACGGATGGGTAGGTGCCGACGCCGCCGGCGTAGTCGATCCAGGCGGAGGGGCCGCCCATCTGGTCCTCGGTGATCGGCTTGCCGGATGCGATCTCCGCAGCCACCAACGGGAAGGTCTTCATGTTCCCGACCTCGTAGGGGACGCGTCGGCGTACGCCGTCGGAGTCCTCGCCGATCTGGGTGTTGCCGGCGCGGGCTCCGATCTGATCGAGGATCTTCTGCCCGCCGAAGACGCCGCTGCGGCCCTGCGGATCGGGTTGGCTGTCGGCGAGCACCACCTTGTCAGGGCCGGCTCGCGCCACCGCGTTGATCAGCGCGTTGTCCTCGGCGATCTCAGTCGGCTGGAGGAACTCGACGTCGTAGGCGATCGTCTTCGCCCCGTCGCGGTTGACGGCGTCGATCACACGCCCGTGAAGGGATCGGGGGAAGGGGAAGCGGACGGGGAGCTCGCGGGAGGTGACGTCATCGATCAGGACGAGCACGATGTCGTCGCGAGGCTGCTGGTAGGCAAGACCCCCTGTCTCAAACAGCCCGAGGTCCACACCGTCGTCGCGAAGCGTGAAGCGGGTGTCGACGCTGGCGAGCTCGGTGTCGTGGAAGAGACCGGTGGCGTAGAGAAGCAGCGCGATTCCTGCCGAGGCAATCGCCACGGCCGCCAGCAGATATGCGTACGTCCGGCCTTGGACTGCGGACTTCATTTCCTCCTCCCCGCCCCCCACGGGACCCTCAATCTAGCGGTGCGACCAGATTCGAACCACAGTGCGCGACGGTCGAAAGTCGGGGCGCCCGGATTCGAACCGGGGATCTCCGGCTCCCAGGGCCGGCGCGATGACCAGGCTTCGCTACGCCCCGAAACCGCTCTACGAAGCCGAGTCTACCTCCGAAATTGAACCTGCCTGGGCGGCGGCGCACCTGAGCGAAAAGGAAGTGGACGGCTTAGGTGTCAATGGACACCCAAACCGTCCACGAACTCTGGTTCACCAGCCTGGCTAGTTAGGCTTCCGCGCCCGTGGCCGAGGTCAGTCCGATTCAGGCGCTCCACTACGACCTCGACAGGGTCGCCCTGGCCGACGTCGTCGCGCCTCCCTACGACGTGATCGACGACGCGCAACGGGCTGAGCTTGCTGGGCGCTCGGATCACAACGTGGTCGAGCTCGACCTGCCGCGTGGCGGGGATCCCTATGAACACGCCGCCCAGCTGCTCGCGAAGTGGACCGAGGAGGGGGTACTGACGCGGGACGCGGAGCCGGCGATCTGGGCGCTCGAGCAGGACTACACGGCCCCCGACGGCTCGCGGCTGACGCGCCGCGGCTTCCTCGCGCGGGTTCGCCTGGCCCCGTATGGCGAGGGGATCCGGCCGCACGAGCGCACTCAGCCCGGACCGAAGGAGGATCGCCTGCGCCTCACCCGCGCGACGCGCCACAACCTGTCTCCCATTTTCGCTCTACATCCGGGAGACGCCTGGCGCCACCTGGAGTCCTCGGTGCAAGGAGAACCCTGGGGGGAGGTGACCGACGGCGACGGCACGACCCATCGCGTCTGGCGGATTGGCGATCACGATGCCCATCAGGCGATCGCAGCGGAGCTCCAATCCGCCGAGCTCCTGATTGCCGACGGCCATCACCGCTACGAGACCTCCCTCGCCTACCAGCGCGAGGTCGGCGCCGGAGGGCCCGCGGACTACGTGCTGATGGCCCTCGTCTCCCTGGAGGACCCGGGCCTCACCGTCTTCCCCACGCACCGGCTGATCGCCGGCCTCGCCGATGACGCGGCCAAGCAGGAGGCGCTCGGCAGCGCACTGAAGGAGCTTTTCGAGATCGAGGAGGTACCAACCGACCAGCTCGACCCCACCGGCAACGAGGGCGTCGGCGTCTTCGGCTACATCGACTCCCACCTCAGGCGCGGCTTTCGGCTGCGACTCACCGAAGTGGCACGACTCGACGAGGCTCTCGCCGGCCGCTCGGATGCCTACCGGCGCCTTGACGCCGTGATCCTCGAGGAGCTGGTCCTCAAGGGCATCCTCCAAATGAGCGCCGAGGAGATCGCGGCGAAGCGCGGAATCGGCTACACGCCGAGCATCGACGAGGCGCTCCGGGCGCTCGACGCTGGCGACTACCAGGCGGCCTTCCTGCTGCGCCCCACCCCCATCGACCTGGTCCGCGCGGTCGCCGCGGAGGGCGAGACCATGCCCCCGAAGTCCACCTACTTCTTTCCCAAGCTCCCCACCGGGATCGTCTTCAACCCGCTGCGCTGACCGCCTCGCCGAGCGTGACCCGGTTCCCATCCGGATCCGCCACCTCCAACTTCCGGGTCGTCTCGTTGAGCCGCTCGACCTCCCCTGTCTCGATCCCGCGGCCCTTGAGCGCACCGATCCGAGCATCGAGGTCGTCCACAAGCAGGGTCGCCAGTCCGCTTCCCGCGCGCTCCGGATCCTCGACCACGTAGAGCCAGCCGTCGGAGGTGAGCTGCCAGGCACGCTCGCCCTCGTTCGGGGCCAAGTCGGGCGGGCCGCCCAGGAAGCGCTCGTACCAGTCCAGCGCAGAATCGAGTTCCGCCACCGGGATGCCCGCGAACACCACCTCTATTGCCAATTCAGGCTCCTCTCGCCCGTTGGATAAGGTCGTCTCGTGGTCAAGATCTACACCCGCAAGGGCGACGACGGCACCACCAGCCTCTGGTACGGCGGCCGGGTCCCGAAGACCAACGCACGGACCGAGGCATACGGATCGATCGACGAGGCCAATTCCGCGCTCGGCATCGCACGAGCGCTCTGCAAGGCCGAGAACCGGGCCGACCTGCACGCAACGATCCTCTCGCTGCAGCGGGACCTGTTCGTGGCGGGCGCGGAGCTGGCCACCGCCCCCGACGCATCCGATCGCCTCCAGGACGGAATTAGCCGGATCACCAATGAGATGGTCGAGGCCCTGGAGCCCGAGATCGATCGCTACATGAGCCAGGTCGACCTGCCGCCCCACTTCGTCATTCCCGGCGGCACCGAGCTCTCCGCAGTCCTCGACGTCGCCCGCTCCGCGCTCCGGCGCGCCGAGCGCCGGACGGTCGAGCTGCGTGACTCCGAGGGCCTCGCCTCCGACGCCGTTCTGCGCTATCTGAACCGCGCCTCGGACCTCGCCTTCGCCCTGGCCCGCTTCGCCGATGAGGCGAACCCTCAGATCTTCGAGGGGCGGGAAGGCAGCTGATGCGACGCGCCATCGCCCGCCGCAGGAAGGGCTACGAGCACGAGCTCGAGATTCGCGAGCACCGCCTGATCGCCGACGAAACCGAGGAGGACGGAGGCAGGGATCAGGGGCCGAGGCCGACCGAGCTGCTGGCCGCCGCGCTCGCGAGCTGCACGGCGATCACTATCGAGATGTATGCCAACCGCAAGGAGTGGGAACTCGGTGACGTGGAGGTGACGGCGGACTTCACGCGGGGAACCGCCGACGAGCCGCCGAAGTTCCAGGTCGAGATCCGCATCCCCGCCGGGCTCTCCGACGAGCAGCGCGAGCGCATCCTGACGATCGCGCGCAAGTGTCCCGTGCATCGAACCCTGATGGCGAGCGACGTCGAGATCGACGACTCCCTCGAGCTGGTCGAGGCGTAGGTGGATCTCGGGCTCAGCGGTCGCGCCTGCGTGGTGACCGGGGCCAGCCGCGGCATCGGCCGGGCCACCGCCCGGTTGCTCTGTGCCGAGGGCGCGTACGTCCTGCTCGTCGCGCGCTCCGAGCAACGCCTGCTCGAGGCGGCCGACGAATCCGCGGCCGCGGGCGAGGCGGCGGGCGGGCGCGCCGAATCCCTGGTCGGCGACGTGACCGATCCTGACGCCGCGGAGCGGATCGTCACCGAGGCGAACCAGCGGCTTGGTCAGCTCGACGTCCTCGTCAACAACGCCGGGACCGCGGCCTGGCGCGACCTCGACGACGTCCCGGACGAGGACTGGTACGCGGCCTGGGAGCTCAACGTGATGGCGCCGCTGCGGCTGATGCGCGCGGCCACGCCGGCGATGCGCGAGCGGGGCTGGGGGCGGATCGTCAACGTCTCGAGCACGTCGGGGAAGCGCCCCTCGGCCTCGATGGCCGAGTACTCGGTGGCGAAGGCGGCGGAGCTCTCGCTGTCCCGGCTGTTCGCGGACCGATACGCGCCACACAACGTGCTGGTCAACGCGATCTGCCCCGGCCCGGTCAAGTCCGAGCTCTGGATGGAGGAGGGTGGGCTGCTCGACCAGTCGAAGGAGCTCGCCGGCCACCCGAGCCGCGAGGAGGCGCTCGAGGCCGCGGGATCGAAGCGGCCGATCGGCCGGCTGGCCGAGCCCGAGGAGATCGCCGGCGCGATCGTCTTCCTGTGCTCGGAGCACGCCTCCTACACGTCCGGCGCCGCCTGGAGTGTCGATGGCGGAACGGTCCAGGTCATCATCTGATTTGAGCGACCTCCTCCTCGATCCCGCCGAGGCGGAGGAGCTCGAGGCGCACGGCCGGACCGAGGCGGCAGTCCTGGTGCCGATGCACGGCTGGCCCCACAATCCCGGCCTCGTCTTCACCGAGCGCCGCTCGGACCTCCGCCGCCACGCCGGAGAGATCTCGTTCCCCGGCGGCCGACGCGATCGGGGAGAGACTCTCCTCGAGACGGCCTTGCGGGAGGCGGAGGAGGAGATCGCGCTCTCCCCGGACCTCGTGGAGATCGCCGGCGCGTTGCCGCCGATCGGCACCTTCGTCACCAGCTACAAGGTCCACCCCTTCGTCGGCCTGATCGAGGCGGGCATGCGATTCGAACCCAATCCAGCCGAGGTGGAGAGCGTCCTCATCGCCTCACTCGACGACCTGGCGGCCGGCTACGAGAAGCGCCGTCTGGTGCGACGCGGCGTGCCGATCAAGACCGACACATTCCTGGTCTCCGACAAGCTGATCTGGGGCGCGACCGCGCGGATCCTCGGTGACCTCTTCAGTCACCTCCGCCGGCCGCTGCGATGAGTTTCAAGGACGCGCTCGGTCTATAGGGGCATGAGCAAGGTGAGAGCGCACATCAGCATCTCGCTGGACGGCTACGTGGCGGGCCCTAACCAGAGCGAGGAGAACCCACTCGGCACGGGCGGCGAGCAGCTCCACGACTGGGTCACCCGGCTCAAGGCGTGGCGCGAGCCGCACGGCATGGAGGGCGGAGAGGACAACGTAAGCAGCGCGATCGTCCAGGAGGAGAAGGACAACGTCGGCGCCGAGATCATGGGGCGAGGCATGTTCGGACCTCCCGAGGGCGGTCCTTGGGACGAGTCATGGCAGGGCTGGTGGGGCGAGGATCCCCCTTTCCACAAGCCCGTCTTCGTCCTCACCCATCACGAGCGCGAGCCCTTGACGCTGTCCGACACGACCTTCACCTTCGTCACCGAGGGGATCGAGTCGGCCCTCGCCCAGGCGACGGAGGCCGCCGACGGCAAGGACGTCTTCATCGGCGGCGGCGCCGACATCATCAATCAGTGCCTGGCGGCCGGAGTGGTCGACGAGCTCGAACTGCACGTCGTCCCGATCCTGCTCGGGTCCGGCTCACGCTTGTTCGAGGGCATCGGACCCGACCTGAAGCTTGAACAGCTCCGCGCGGTCGAGGCCCCGGGGGTCACGCACCTCAAGTACCGCGTCGTGAGGTGAGGGAAGCGGCCGGTCGGCGGGCCGGCCGCTTCCCCACCGTTATGCGAGGGCGCGCGCCAGCGCGACCCGTTTAGTTCTAGTCCTTCTCGATCGGGACGTTGACGAGGTTCCCCCACTCTGTCCACGAGCCGTCGTAGTTCTTCACGTCCTTCTGCCCGAGCAGTTCGTGGAGCACGAACCAGGTGTGCGCCGAGCGCTCACCGATCCGGCAGTAGGCGATGATCGAGGTGCCGTCCTCGATCACCCCTTTGCCCTGGTAGAGCTCGCGGAGCTCGTCGGCGGACTTGAAGGTCCCGTCCTCGTTCACGGCCTGCGCCCACGGGATCGAGGCGGCACCCGGGATGTGACCGGCCCTCTGCGCCCCCTCCTGCTCGTAGCCGGCCATCGCGATCAGCTCGCCGGAGTACTCCTGCGGGCTGCGGACGTCGACGAGCTTCGTGTCGGAGTCGAGCGCGGACAGCACCTCGTCGCGCTTCGCCCGGATCGACTCGTCGCGGGCCTTCGCGTCAAAGGTCGTCTCCGGATACGACGGCAGGTCGGTGCTGGTCGGGAGGTCCTCGGCGATCCACTTCTCCCGGGGGCCGTTGATCAGCCTGACCTTGTCGTGGCCGTAGTAGCGGAAGTACCAGTACGTGTAGGCCGCGAACCAGTTGTTGCGGTCGCCGTAGAGGACCACGGTGTGGTCGTTCGAGATCCCGCGGCCCCCCATGAGCTTGCCGAAGTCCTCGGCGACGAGGAAATCTCGCTTCACCTGATCCTGGAGATCCTTCTTCCAGTCGAAGCCGATCGCGCCGGGGATGTGAGCCTCGGCGTAGAGCGCCGGGTTCTCGTCTACCTCGACGATGCGGAGGTCGTCGTCGTCGAGGTGCTCGGCGACCCAGTCGGTCTCGACCAGTACGTCGTTTGCGTAATCGGCCATCGCTCGCCTCTCTTCTTGGCTTTCCCTGGCTAACTAGCTAATCCTGATCAGACTTTAACTAATTCTGATCCGCGGCCCCCGGTGAGCGCGCCGAAGCGGCGCGACGCCGCCTCGCCGGCGGTATGGTTGCCCCGGGATGGCGCAGCGTCGAAAGACGGGGGGTGCATCGCGGTCGTCGGGTTCGAAGCGCTCGCGCGCGTCGGACTCGAAGCGGTCGCGCTCCCGCGCGACTCGGGGCACCGCGCCGAGCGCGGCCGACATCGACAAGCTCGAGAAGTTCGAGCCCTCCGAGGAGGCAAAGCGCCACACGCCCTCGCGTGTCGACGCGATGGGCCAAGACAAGCGCCGGCAGGTGGTCGGCCACTCATACGGCCCCTCGAAGCGGAGTCAGCTCATGTTCTTCGTCGCGGTCGCGACCGTTCTCGTTGTGGTCGTTGGGGGCTGGCTCGCGCTGGTCGCCGCCTTCGACAACCTGCCAGAGCACGTCTCAGATCGCGCTCCCTGGTCGACCACTCCCTCCGATCCGCACCTCGCCGCCCAGCAGAACGCAAAGCCGGTCTCGCCGCTCACGCCGTGCGGCGAGCCTGGCAACGAGTACCCGATCCCGCCCCAGAGCCCCTGCGCTCCGCCGAACAAGGCGAACGAGTTTCAGGGCAGCTCAACCGGTCAGTAACCCGGTGACCGTCGCGGCCGCTTCCCCGGCCCAGCCCGGCGAATCCCGCTCGACTGTGATCAGCGCAACCGGGATGCGCCACCTCTCCCCCGCTTCCTCGACGACCTTCCTCCCGCGGTCCAGAAGACCCGCGGCCACCGTGCCCACCGCCTCGTAGGTGAAGCCCCGCACCGGGCTGTCCACCAGCTTCTCCAGCAGCCGCTCGAGGCGTGGCCCGTGGATCGCCTCGACGTGCTCCGCCCTCCCCTTCGCCGAGCCGAGTAGCCAGACGACGACGGACGCGTCCCCGCATAGATCGAGCACTGTCCCGGGCCGCTCCGGATCCGCGCGGGCGGGCTCCATACCAACCGCCTCGATCTCCCCAAGCCGCTCCTCGTTTCGGGTCGTCCCCCGGACCCGCCAGCCGCGCCCGGCGAGCTCGGCGCCCAACTCGCGGCCCCGGCAGCCGCAGCCGACGATCAGCGCGCGCGCCATTCCTAGGTGCCTCGCTGCTCAGCTTCGCTTCCGCTGCGGGCTCGAATCAACGTCGTCGGGCCCGCCGCCCTGGGCGAAGGGGCCACGCCCGCGGGCTCTCATCGCCTGGTCCTCCATCGCCTGCCGCTCCACGTCGGCCTCGGTGATCTCCTTCGCCCCTCGCTTCCGGCGCAGCACGTTCTGGGCCTCGATCATCTGGCGGACGTCGTCGACCTCGTTCTGCGCCTCCACCTCGGGCGAGCGAGTCGGCTTCCAGTCGATCAGGTCCGCCACGCTGTGCTGCTCGAAGGCGCGGGCGAGCAAGACCAAGATCAGGAAGAGCAGGACGAGCAAGCCAATGGTCGAGAGGACGAAGACCATCTCCCTGCCCTGAGGCTACTCTGATCGGCCGTGCCCGAGGCGCTGATCATCGACGCGGTGCGGACGCCGATGGGCGGGTATCGGGGAGCGCTGTCCGGCGTCAGGCCGGACGACCTCGCCTCGCATGTCGTCTCAGCGGCCGTCGACCGCACCGGGCTCGATCCCTCTCGGATCGACGACGTCTACATGGGTGCGGCCAACCAGGCGGGAGAGGACAACCGCGACGTCGCCCGCATGGCCGCCCTGCTTGCCGGCCTGCCGGTCGACGTCCCCGGGGTGACGGTCAACCGCCTGTGCGCGTCCGGCCTGGAGGCCGTGAACCAGGCCTCGCGCGCCCTTCGCCTGGGCGAGGGACAGCTGTATCTCGCCGGCGGCGTCGAGTCGATGAGCCGGGCACCGTGGGTGATGCCCAAGCCGGAGACCCGTCTGCCGCGAGGCGAACAGACCGTCTACGACACCACGCTGGGCTGGCGCATGATCAACCGGCGGATGGCCGAGCGCTACTCGACCGAGTCGATGGGCGAGACGGGCGAGAACGTCGCCGAGCGCTACGGGGTCTCGCGCGAGGAGCAGGACCGCTTCGCGCTCCAGAGCCATCAACGAGCAGTATCGGCCCAGCGCGAGGGCCGCTTCGCGGAGCAGATCGCCCCCGTCGAGATCCCGCCGCGGAGCAAGCGCGACGAGCCGAGCACTCTGGAGGTCGACGAGGGCCCCCGCGAGGACACATCGATGGAGAAGCTCGCGAAGCTTGAGCCGGCGTTCCGGGAGGGTGGCACCGTCACCGCCGGGAACTCCTCCACTCTGAACGACGGCGCCGCCTGCCTGGTGCTCGGCACCGAGGACGCGGCCAAGGAGCTAGACCGCGAGCCGATCGCCCGGATCGTCTCGATCGGGGTCGGGGGAGTTGACCCCGCATACATGGGGATCGGCCCGATGGTCGCTATTCCGAAGGCGCTCGAGCGTGCCGGGCTCGATCTCGATCAGATCGACTTGGTCGAGCTCAACGAGGCGTTCGCCTCGCAGGTGCTCGCCTGTGCCGAGGGGCTCGGCATCGAGGAGGAGCGGCTCAACGTGAACGGCGGGGCGATCGCGCTCGGACATCCTCTGGGGTGCTCCGGCGCCCGCCTGATGACGAGCCTGGTCTGGGAGCTTCGCCGCCGCGGCGGCCGCTACGGGATCGCGACCCTCTGCGTGGGCGTCGGCCAGGGCGTGGCTACCGTCGTCGAGGCGCTGTAGGCGGCCGGATCAACGCCACTTCGTGTGGGAAGACGCTTGCGGGGGCGAGGCTCCGCTAGCCTCGCCCACGATGGCCTCACCCGAGCTCGCCAGCGTGGATGGACGAATCACGGCTGCCCCCGAGGCCCGGATCCCCGCCGCCGACGATGGTCTGCTGCGCGGGGATGGCGTATTCGAGGTGATCCGGCTCTACGGGGGCAGGCCATTCGCGCTCGCCGAGCACCTCGACCGGCTCGAGCGCTCGGCCGCGGCGATCGAGTTACCCGTCGACCGGGGGGCCTTCGAGGAGGAGATCGCCGCGCTGCTGGCCGAGTTCGGCGAGCACGATGGCCAGCTCAGGCTCCTCGCCACGCGAGGGGGGCGCCGGCTCGCCTTCACCGAGAACCTCCCGCCCTACGCCCAGTGGGAGTCGGTCGCGGTGGCCAGCGTCACCTACGCGCCGACCGTGATCCTGAACGGCGTCAAGTCTCTGTCCTACGCGGCGAACATGCACGCGCTCCGCATCGCGGCCTCGCGCGGAGCCGGTGACGCGCTGCTGGTCCGCCCCGACGGGGTTGTCTTGGAGGCCCCCACCTCGAGCGTCTTCTGGGTCGGGGACGACGGCCGCCTCCGCACCCCGAGCCTCGACGTCGGGATCCTGGCTTCGATCACCCGCGACCGCCTGATTCGGGAGGTCGAGGTTGAGCAGGGCACCCATTTGCTCGAGGATCTGTTGGGGGCGAGCGAAGCCTTCCTCGCCTCCACCGTGCGCGAGGTCCAGGCCGTCTCCGCGGTGGATGGGACAAGGTTGCCAGAGTGTCCCGGTAGGCGGACCCGCGAGGCCGCGGAGGCGTTCTCGGCGATTCTGGACCGCGAGCTGGCTGCCTCTGCCTCGGGCTGAGCTTCAGAGCGCTCCCGTGGACTTCAAGCTGACAGACGAGCAGCGGCTGATCTCGGAGAGCGCGCGCGAGTTCTGCGACAAGGAGATCGCGCCTCGGGTCCGGGAAAACGACCGCGCCGGGCGCTTCGACCGGGAGCTCGCCTCGATGCTCGGCGAGATGGGCTACCTCGGCGCTCCCGTGGCGGAGGAGTACGGCGGCCGCGGGCTCGACTACCTGGGCTACGGGCTGATCGTCGAGCAGGTCGGTCGGGTGGACTCCTCGGCTCGCACGGTCGTCTCCGTGCAGACCTCGCTGGTCTGCGGCTCGATCGAGCGCTGGGGCACCGAGGAGCAGAAGCGCACCTGGCTGCCGCGGCTCTGCTCCGGTGAGGCGCTCGGGTGCTTCGCGCTGACCGAGCCCGATGCCGGCTCGGATCCCGCCAGCCTGCGCACGCGGGCGAAGAAGACGGACGCCGGCTGGACGATCACCGGCAACAAGATGTGGATCTCGATGGGGAACGTCGCCGAGGTCGCGCTGGTCTTCGCGCAGACCGACCCGGAGCAGAAGCACCGCGGGCTCGCCTGCTTCCTCGTGCCCACGGACACCGACGGGTACACCTCCCAGGAGATCCACGGCAAGCTCGGACTGCGCTCCTCGGACACGGCGGAGATCTCACTGGACGACGTCGAGGTTGCGGACGACGCGCTCCTCGGGGAGATCGGCGAGGGCTTCAAGATCGCGATGAGCGCGCTCGACAACGGGCGCTACAGCGTCGCGGCCGGCTGCGTCGGAATCTGCGACGGCTGCGTCGACGCCTCCGTCTCCTACGCCAAGGAGCGCAGGCAGTTCGGCGTGCCGATCGCGAGCTTTCAGCTCATCCAGGAGCTGATCGCCGAGATGATCGTGAAGCGCGACGCGGCCCGGATGCTGGTCTGGCGGGCGGGTGCCCTCAAGGATCGCGGCGTCCGCAACACGGTCGAGACCTCGATCGCCAAGTACTACGCGACCGAGGCGGCGGTGGACTGCGCCAACATGGCGATCCAGGTCCACGGCGGCTCCGGGTACGTAGACGACTACCCGGTGGAGCGCTACCTGCGGGACGCCCGAGTGACCACCCTGTACGAGGGCACCTCCCAGATCCACAAGCTGATCATCGGCAGGGACGCGACCGGGATCAACGCGATGGTCCCTCCCACCGCCGACGAATGACGGGGGTTGCGCGGGTCGGCGTCGTCGGCGCCGGCACGATGGGCGCCGGAATCGCGCAGATCGCGGCGCTCGGCGGCTACGAGACCTTCCTGTACGAGATCGACCAGAAGCAGCTCGACCGGGGGCTCGAGATCATCCGCAGCGGCATGCGTCACGGTACGGAGCGGGGGCGCTGGACCGAGGCGCAGGCCGCCCACGCCCTCGAGCGCCTGCGGACCGACACGCTCATCGAGCTCCTCCGCGACTGCGAGCTGGTGATCGAGGCGGCGCCGGAGGACCTCGACCTGAAGCGCAACCTGTTCGAGCGCCTCGCCTCCGTCTGCGGCGAGGCCTGCGTCCTCGCCACGAACACCTCCTCCCTCTCGGTCACCGCGATCGCCGCGGCTGTCGAGCAGCCGGAGCGGATCGTGGGCATGCACTTCTTCAATCCGCCGGCGCTCATGCAGCTGGTGGAGATCGTGGCGGGCGACGAGAGCGGCCCGGCGGCGCTCGAGCTGGCCACCGAGGTCGCCCGCGGCATGGGCCGAACGCCGATCCGCGCCCGCGACTCGGTCGGCTTCGTCGCCAACCGCTGCGTCCGGCCCTTGTTCCTCGAGTCGCTCCGAATGCTCGGCGAGGGCATCGCGCCCCACGACGAGATCGACCGGATCGTGCGCCTGGGAGCCGGCCTTCGCATGGGCCCGTTCGAGCTGATGGATCTGATCGGGATCGACGTCAACTTCGCCGTCGCCAGGTCTTTCTGGGAGCAGTCCTTCGGCGAGCCGCGCTGGCGCCCGACGACGATCCACGAGCGCATGGTCGCCTCGGGGCGGCTGGGGCGGAAGACGGGACGGGGCTTCTATCGGTACGAGAAGGACATCCCGCATCGCCCGCGAGACCCGGAGGTGGACACGGAGCGGCCGATCACTCCTGACGACGAGCTCGAGTCCGTGGCGGGACCGAACGCCCCCGCGGTTCTCACCCGGCTCGGCGCCACGATCGCCAACGAGGCCTGCTTCGCGCTCGGCGAGCGCGTCGCCTCCGCCGATGACATCAACACCGCGATGCGGCTGGGCTACAACTGGCCGATCGGGCCGCTCGAGTGGGGCGAGCGGCTCGGCTGGAGCCGGGCGCTCGGAGTGCTCGAGGAGCTGCGCGAGCGGCTCGGCGAGGCCTACCGCCCGGCGCCCCTACTGCGTGATCTCGCCGGCGGCCAGCCGCTCCCCGGCTCCGAGACGGCGGCGGCCTGGTAGGCGCCCCTCCACCGACAGCCAGGACCCGGCGAGGATCAGGGCGAGGCCGGCGATCGTGGCGACAGTGACCTCCTCGGAGAGCAGGGTGGCGCCGTAGACGATCGCGAACCCCGGAGCGATGTAGCTCACGATCAGGCTGCGCGCCGGGCCGACGGTCGAGATCAGCCAGTAGAAGATCACGAAGGCGATTCCCGTCCCCAGTACGCCGAGCGTGGCGACGGCGGCGAGCGGGCCCAGTCCCGGGAGCGACCCCGGCGCAGTGGCAACGGCCGCCGGCATCAGCAGCACGGCACTGGCCACCATCACCAGCCCGGACATCCCCACTGGCGCCATCCCCGTCAGCCGGTGCTTGACCAGAAATCCACCGATCGCGTAGCCGAGGGCCGCAAGCACCACCGCCAGACCCCCGAGCAGCTCCTTGCCCTCACCGCCGAGATCGACGCCGAGCAGCAGACCGACACCGGCGAAGCCGATCAGCACCCCGACGAGGCGAAGCCCCTGCGAGCGCTCCTCGTGGTCGACCCAGATTGCGAGCAGGGCCGTCCAGAGCGGCGCGGATGCGACCAGGATTCCGGCGAGGGAGGAGTTGATCTCCTCCTCGCCGGCCGAGATCAGGATGAACGGGCCGGCCACCTGGACGGCGCCGACCAGCACAAGCCATCCGGTGTACCGCCGGGCGCCGGAGAGAGCGCCCTGGGCAGCGGCGACCGGGACCAGGACGGCGGCGGCGAGCGCGATGCGTACGAAGGCGACCATCGCCGGGGAGAGATCGCGCAGGCCGATCGCGATGAACATGTAGGAGGCGCCCCAGATCGCGGCGAGCGCGAGCAGCCAGAACCAGGCGCGACGTTCCATCCACCCAAGGTAACGACGCGACCGCGCCGGCCGTGAGAACCGGCGCATCCCCGGCGGCTGTCGACTAGGTTGCGCCACCGGTCCCCGGGGATCGGAGAGAGATGCGGAGGCGCACAGTGGGGAAAGCGATTGCGCTTGCGGCCTTCGGGCTGCTCACGCTGGCGACCCCTGCCGCCGGCCAGGTGCAGCCCTACGGCACGAACGACTACGGCGGGTTCCGCAACATCCTGCCCGCCGGCCAAGGTCAGACCGTGAACGCGGCCGAGTTCGCCCAGTTCGAGCTCGGGAGGATGCCGGACCACTACGACGATCAGCGCCTTCGCTACCAGGACCTGATTCACGCCAGCCCGGGGCTCCAGGCCTCGCAGATCGGCAGCTTCTTCAAGGACGGCAGCTTCGGAGTCAGGCCGGCGGACGTCGAGCGCACCTACCGGCCCGATCCGGTCGCGCATCCCGGGCTGACCGTGATCCGTGACAACTGGGGCGTTCCCCACATCTACGGCGCGACCCGGAGCGACGTGATGTTCGGCGCCGGCTACGTTGGCGCGGAGGACCGGCTCTTCTTCATGGACGTGCTGCGTCACGCCGGCCGGGCGCAGCTCTCCGAGTTCGCCGGCGGCTCGAACAAAGCGATGGACGCCGAGCAGTGGGATGTGGCGCCGTACACCGAGCAGGACCTGCAGCGTCAGATCGATCTCGCGGACGAGGTCTACGGCGCCGAAGGGGCGAGCCTCCAGCAGGACCTGAACGACTTCATCGCCGGCATCAACAAGTACGTCGGCGAGGCTCGCCTTGACCCGTCCAAGATGCCGGTCGAGTACGGAGCGATCGGCCGACCCCTCGGACCCACCAACTGGAAGGGAACCGACGTGATCGCAACCGCCTCGCTGATCGGCGGGATCTTCGGCAAGGGCGGCGGCGGCGAGCTCGGCAACTCCGCGGTCTACCAGTCCGCGATTGCCAGGTTCGGCGGAGGGCCCGGGACCCGGGTATGGGAGGACTTCCGCCGCGCCAATGACCCGGAGGCGCCGAGCACGGTGCACAACGGCCAGAGCTTCCCCTACCAGGACCGGCCCGGCATCGACCCCGGAGCTAATCCGGCCGTGGCCATGCCCGACCCGGGCTCGCTCGTGGAGGGAAGCCCGGACGACGCTCCGAGCGGCGGCAGCAATCCGCTGACCGGCTTGATCGGACCACTGGACGGGTTGCAGGGAGCGTCCAATGCGCTGCTGGTATCCGCCCGCGAATCCGAATCCAGTCACCCGGAGGTCGTCTTCGGTCCCCAGGTGGGCTACTTCTCCCCCGAGATCCTGATGGAGGAGGACCTTCACGGCCCCGGCATCGACGCGCGTGGTGCGACGTTCACCGGAGTCAACCTCTATGTGCTGCTCGGTCGCGGCCAGGACTACGCCTGGTCGGCGACCTCGGCCGGCCAGGACATCATCGACACCTTCGCGGAGAAGCTATGCGAGCCGGACGGCAGCGCGCCGACCGTCAACTCCATGCACTACGTCTACAAGGGCGAATGCCGCCCGATCGAGGTGCTCGAGCGCAACCAGACGATCGTTCCCAACCCGGGCGACGACAACGGCGGGCGCGGAGTTGAGAGCTTCCGCCTGGAGGCCCAGCGGACGGTCCACGGAGTCATCAGCAAGCGCGGCACCGTGAACGGGCAGCCGGTGGCCTTCGCGAGGCTGCGCTCGACGTACTTCCACGAGGCGGACTCCGCCCGCGCCTTCTCGGCGCTCAACCAGCCGGCGAAGGTGCAGAGCGCCGCTGACTTCCAGCAGGTCGTCTCCAAGATCAACTTCACCTTCAACTGGTTCTACACGGACGACAGGGACATCGCATACCTCAACTCCGGCGACAACCCGATTCGGGCGGTTGGGACAGATCCCGAGTTCCCGACCTGGGGCACCGGCGAGTACGACTGGCAGGGGTGGGATCCGGTGCTGCCGGAGAACGGCCCGGGCCTGGAGGGAGGGACCAACTCGGCTGACTACACCCCGTTCGGTCAGCACCCGCAGGTGATCAATCAGGACTACATCTCGAGCTGGAACAACAAGCAGGCGCCGGGCTACCGCGCCGCGGAGGACAACTACTCCTTCGGCCCCAACCATCGGGTCCAGTCGCTGGACGAGCGAATCAAGGCCGGAATCGCCGGAAAGGCCCGGATCGGCCTCCCCGAGCTGATCGATGCGATGGAGGACGCCGGCTCGGTGGATCTGCGCGGGAGCCAAGTCCTTCCGCTGATGCTCGAAGTGCTCCGTTCCTCCGGCTCCCTGACTCCGGCCGAGTCGGACGCGGTCGCCAAGCTGCAGGCTTGGGTGAACTCCGGCGCCCACCGTCGCGACCAGACCCCGCGCGACGGCAGCTACGACAACGCTGAGGCCGTTCGGGTCATGGACGCGTGGTGGCCCAGGGCCCTCGACGCCACCTTCCGGCCCAGCCTCGGTGACGAGCTCTTCGGGAATCTCCGTTCCCAGATCGCCTTCGACGATCCGCCCGGGCCGGTCGGCAGCGCTTACATCTCGGGCTGGTACGGCTACCTGAACAAGGATCTCCGGTCCCAGCTCGGTCGGCCGGTCACCGATCCCTTCTCGCGGAGGTATTGCGGCGGCACGGGTGCCACCGAGGGCACTCTCGCCGACTGCCGCGCCGCGTTGCTCGCCTCGCTCGACGCGGCACTCGGCGTCCCTGCGAGCGAGCTCTATCCCGAGTCAGGTGGCTGCTTCAGCGGCGGCGGGGGCGATCCGCAGATGTGCCACGACGCGATCCGATTCCGCACGGTGGGGGCGGTGGGAGTGGACCCGATCGAGTGGATCAACCGGCCAACCTGGCAGCAGGCGGTCGAGGTCCAGGGGCACCGCCCGCGCCAGAAGCGTTAGCCGCCGTTCCGGCTCTTATGCGAGGGCGCGCGTCAGCGCGACCCGTTTGATGAGGTCACCGTCCCGTAGTTGATCCCGCCGTAGGTGAAGGTCGGGACGATCGGCCACTGGCGGCGCCAGCTGGTCAGCTCCGAGGAGGGGAAGACGTTCGCAAAGCGCGGGTCCCGCGCGTTCGAGTCCGCGAGCGCCTTCTCCTTGATCATGGAGTCGTACTGGTCGATCGAGTCCTCGAGGGTGTTCGAGTTGAGGACGACCTCGCGATTGAAGAACTCGGCGAACTTGCGCACGCCCGGGATCTTCGAGAGGTGCGGATGCCAGTTGTCGGCGGCCACCCCGTTCTCGGAGGAGACCCAGACGCCCTCCTCGGTGTTGATGCAGAGCGAGTGGTTGCCGTCGGTGTGGCCGGGCGTCCAGACCAGCGCGACGCCCCTGCCGAGCTCGACGTCGCCGTCCAGCAGCAGCACGTTCTCCTCGGGAACGCCCTTGATCCCGTCCTCGACGTACCAGGCCCACTGCATCGGATGGAGGGAGCGGAAGGTGTCCCATTCGAGCCGCTGGGTGATCAGCTTCGCGTTCGGGAAGAGCGCCGGCATCGGAGCATCGTGGCCGGGCGGCGGCTCGGTCGAGCCGAGCACGAAGCGGACGTCCTGCACGTGGAGGTGATCGAAGCTGATGAAGTCGACGTCCTCGGGCCGCACGCCGGCCTTGGCGAGGGCCTCCGGCACCTCGTTGTAGAACCTGGCGAAGACCTTGTAGGAGAGGAACTCGCCGTACTTGGAGAGCAGCTGCTCGTAGAAGGGCGCCTCCTGCGGTCCCTCGGTCACGGTCGGCTCGTAGACGAGCGTCCGCAGGCCGCCGTCGAAGTCCTCGTACTGGACAACGACCAGGCGGTTGATGAAGTTGATGTACGGGTTGACCGAGTGGGCGGCTCCGCCGAAGGCGAACTTGACTGGATACGCGGCTGAGGCGATGTCGACGGTGCGGACCCCGCGGATCCGGTTATCCGGGCGGGCGAAGCGGGCGCGGAACTCGGATGCTGACTCGCGGATCGCGGTCGGCCGGTCTCCCCTCGGCCAGATCCGGTTCGCCTCAGTGAACTCGTCGAACGGCTTCAGCCCGAGCTGATCGGGGCTCTCGATCGCGGCCATCGGGCCACCTCCTCCATCGAAGTCTTGGGGGAGCGTACTGCCCTATGACGCCTCGACCGCTTCGATGATCGCCCCGGTGTTCTTGCCCCAGTGCTCTTCGGGGTCGGGTGGCATGTCGCGCAGGTACCACTCCGCGTCGAGCGCGCCCTTGCAGCCCGAGCCGGCGGCCGTGACCGCCTGGCGGTACGTGTGATCCACCAGGTCGCCGACAGCGAAGACGCCGTCGAGCTTGGTCTTGGTCGAAGGCTCCTCGACCACGACGTAGCCGCCATCATTGAGGTCGACCTGCCCCTCCGCCAGCTCCGAGCGCGGCCGGTGGCCGATCGCGATGAACGCGCCGCCCACCTCCAGCTCCTTCTCCTCGCCGGTCTCGGCGTGCTGCACGCGAACCTTGGCAATCTTGCCGTCGTCGCCGGCGATGAACTCGGTCGGCACGTACGGGGTGAGGAACTCGATGTTGTCCTTTCGGCGGGCGCGCTCCTGCATGATCTTGGAGGCGCGGAACTCGTCGCGGCGGTGGACGATGGTCAGCTGCTTCGCGAACTTCGAGACGAAGATCGAATCCTCCATCGCGGAGTCGCCGCCGCCGATCACGGCGACGTTCTCGCCCTTGAAGAAGGCACCGTCGCAGACGCCGCAGGTTGAGACGCCGCGGCCGCCGAGCTCCACCTCGCCGGGGATGCCGAGTCGCTTGGGCTCGGCGCCCATCGAGAGGACCACGGCCTTGGCCCTGTAGGTGTCCTTACCCACCTTGACGATCTGGATGCCCCCATCGCTGAGCTCGAGCTCGGTGGCGTCGTCGGTGACGAAGCGGGTGCCGAAGCGCTCGGCCTGGGCCCGGAACTCGTTCATCATCTCCGGCCCCATCACGCCTTCCTGGTAGCCGGGGTAGTTCTCGACGTCCGTGGTGTTCTGCAGCTGGCCGCCCCACTGGAAGCCCTCGATGACGAGGGGATCGAGCTCGGCTCGGGCGGCGTAGAGGGCCGCTGTGTAGCCGGCGGGGCCGCCGCCGACGATGATCAGGTCTTCGATCCGTTCGCTGTCAGTCGCGTTGTCGCTCACGTTCGACCTTTCGGAGCCTAGCGAGGGCCTCGGTGGTGCCCCTTACTTTACTTTTTATAGTAGCGGCAGACCGCGTTTCGTTACGACCCGGCCGGCGCCGTCTCCGCCTCCCGCACGCCGATCCGCTCGGGCCGGCCTCGTCCCTCCCGATCCCAGCGGTTGACCGTGTTGCGCAGCTGGAAGAAGGCGATGATCCCCGGCGGGATCGGCAGCCAGAACGCGATCACCCGATAGGCCAGCACCGCGGCGAAGACCTCGGCGCTGGGCAGCCCAAAGAGAACGAAGGCGCCGATCATGCCGGCGTCGACGGCCCCGACGCCGCCGGGAGCGAAGGGGAAGAGGTTGGCGAGCATCCCGAGGAAGAACCCCTGGATCACGACGCCGAGAGGCACGGCGACGTCGAAGGCGTGGAAGCTCGCCCAGAGGATGGCGATGTTGGCGGCCCAGAATCCGATCGCGCCGCCGACCGCCATCGCCCCGGCGCTCGGGTGCCGGACGAAGGCGAGCGCCGTCCGCGTCCCCTGCGCGAAGGTCGCCGGTGCGGTGGCGAGCCGCTGCGCGACCTTGCTGAAGTGCCCTGAGGTGTGGCCCTCGATGCGCCGCTCGATGTCGTCGGGCAGCAGCGCCATCAGCAGACAGATCACGATCGCCACCGCCGCGAGGGCCGCGGGGATGATGGTCCCCGACAGCGGCGCTTCGCCGGAGAGCGCCCCCGTCCGCAACAGGATGCCGAAGACCACCAGGGCGGCGAGGTATACCGCGTAGAGGACCACCAGAAAGGCGACCATCCGGCAGACAGCGCGCCGGCGCTCCATGCCCGCCTTCCGTAGCGCCCAGTAGGTGAGCAGAATGCCTCCGGCGCCGCCAGCGGAAAACAGACGCGTCGCGGCCAGCCCGGCCATCGTGATCTGGTAGCTCTCGCCCCACTCCAGGTGGACCACGTTCTCGCCGACGACGCCCCGGAACAGCGCGACGTAGGCGGCGAACATGCCGATGCAACAGACGATCCCGATGACGATCCAGACCGGATCGCCCTCCCCGATCTTGGCGACCGCGTCCTGGAGGTCGAACAGCCTCGGGACCAGCACATAGATCGCGACGACCAGCAGGACGACCGCGACCAGCGTCTGCACGATCCGCTTCGGGTCGGCGAAAAAGCTCGGCTCCGCCTCCGCAACTATCTCGCGGGGCGTTTCCTCATGCTGCTGAGCGCTCTGCGGGCGCTCCTCCCTCACCCCCGGCATGTTCGCAAACGGCGGTTACTGGTTCGCGATCCGCTCCAGGTGCTGCAAGCCTCGACTCACAGCCTGGGCGAGCGGCTCGACATAGCGCTCCCCTCCCCGGACCGCGATCACGATCGCGACCCCCGCCAGCAGATCGACCACGTAGTGCTCGCCCAGGTAAACGAGCGCGAAGCCGAGCGCTCCGGCGTATCCCCAACCGGCGATCCCCTCGACGGCGCCGGTTTCGGCGAGCAGCAG
>JBKOYL010000010.1:0-6538 GCA_046725395.1 Actinomycetota bacterium
CCAAGCCGGTCGAGGTCGCCGTCGAGGAGCCCGTGCAGGAGACGCCGAGGCCGGAGCCCGTCCCGGAGCCGACTCCCGAGCCGGTCCCCGAGCCGACGCCGGACCCGGTCCCCGATCCGCTGCCCGGGCCGGAGCCCGTCCCCGAGCCGACGCCGCCGGAGCCGGTGGCCGAGGCGAAGGCGGACGATGAAGTGGAGATCGGCGAGCAGCCGGAGATCTATCACGAGGGCCTCGATCGCCTGATGGGCGGTCCCGGCCTCGAGACGCGGCCCAGGTTCGGCCGCGACGAGCCCGATACCGAGCAGCCCCCGACCCGCCAGCCGATGGTGCCGCGAACCCACGAGGCCGTGTTGCGCGTCGTCGGCGTGGGCGGCGCGGGCGTCAACGCCGTCAACCGGATGGTCGAGGCGCAGCTGCCGGGCGTCGAGTTCGTCGCCATCAACACGGATCTTCAGTCGCTGCAGAACTCGCACGCCGACGTGACGGTCCACATCGGTAGCGAGATGACCCGCGGGCTCGGTGCCGGCTCCGACCCGAGGGTCGGCTATCGCTCCGCCTTCGAGGAGCAGGACAAGATCAAGGATCTGCTGAAGGGCTCGGACATGGTGTTCCTGGCATGTGGCGCCGGCGGCGGCACCGGCACGGGCGCCGCCCCGGTCGTGGCCAAGCTCGCCCGCGACATCGGCGCGCTTAGCGTCGCCGCGGTGACCAAGCCGTTCACCTTCGAAGGCGCGCGCCGCATGGCGCAGGCCGAGGAGGGGATCGCCGCGCTCGCCAAGGAGGTCGACACGATGATCGTCGTCCCCAACGAGCGCCTGCTCACGATCCTCGAGCGCCGCACCACGATCACCGACGCCTTCCGCGTCGCCGACGACGTCCTTCGCCAGGCGGTTCAGGGGATCTCCGACCTGGTCACGCTGCCCGGCCTGATCAACCTCGATTTCGCCGACGTGCGCACAACGATGCTCGAGTCCGGCGACGCCGTCCTCGGTATCGGTATGGGCTACGGCGAGCACCGTGCGACGATCGCCGCGGAGAAGGCCGTGTCCTCGCCGCTGCTCGAGATCTCGGTCGATGGCGCCCACTCGCTGCTGCTCTCGATCACCGGCGGCCCGGACCTCTCGCTGATCGAGGCGAGCGAGGCCGCCGAGGTGGTCAAGGGCGCTGCTCACCCCGACGCGAACATCATCTTCGGCGCAAGCGTGGACGACGACATGAGCGAGGAGGTCTGGATCACCGTCATCGCCACCCGCTTCGACACGGCTTTCGCCAAGCGTCATCGACGAGATCGGCGCGCCGAGCCGCGCGAGCCGCGCAATCCCGACCGGGACGCGGCGCTGCGGCCGGAGCGCTACTCGGATCCGACCGGCGACTGGAGGGGAACCGAGTCCCTCCAGCCTCGGCACGGCTCGGCGGACGAGCTCTACGGCGACGGCGTCTGGGGCCGCGGCGGCCTGGGCCGACGCCCGGCGGAGCCGCGCCATCTCGAGGGCCGCATCCTCGACGTGCCCGAGTTCAAGCCGGAGGACTGAGCGGCCGAATCCTCAGTCGGGTCCTACGCTCCGGCGCATGAGCAGGACTCGGGGAGTGGTCGCGGCGGGCCATCCGCTGACTGCGGAGGCCGGCGCCGCCGTGCTGCGCGAGGGCGGGAACGCCGTCGACGCGGCGGTCTGCGCCGTGCTCACGTCGTTCGTCTGCGAGAGCCAGCTGACGGGCTTCGGTGCGGGCGGCTTCATGATGGTCCACGAGGGCGGCGAGGACAGCCTGGTCGACTTCTTCGTCGCCGCGGGCGGCGCCGACGGGGTCGAGCGCCGCGCGGAGCTGATCCCGATCCCGGTCTATTTCGACGAGACACCCCAGACCTTCTACTGTGGCGCGGCCTCCTGCGGCGTCCCGGGGAACCCGGCGGGGCTCGAGCACGTCCACCGCCGCTTCGGCTCGGTGCCGCTGGAGCGGCTGGCCGCGCCGGGGATCGAGCTCGGGCGCGAGGGCGTGCGATTGACCAGCGCCGCAGAGTACTTCCACGAGATCCTCGACCCGATCCTCGTCTCGACGCCGGAGTGCTCGGCGCTCTACCGGCCGGACGGCCGGCAACTGGTCGAGGGCGATACCTTCCGCTTCCCCGAGATGTCCGACGCGCTGGAGCGCTTTGCGGCGGAGGGGGCGGAGCCCTTCTACCGAGGCGACGTCGCGCAGGCGATCTGCGACTGGATCCGGAAGCGCGGAGGCACGCTCGGGATGGACGACATGGAGGCGTACGAGCCGATCGAGCGCCGTCCCGTGACAGCCCACTTCCGCGGCTACGACGTGCTCACCAATCCGCCGCCGTCATCCGGGGGGATCCTGATCGGGTACTCGCTCGGGCTTCTCCAGCGACTCGGCGACCGCAGCGGGGTGGCGGAGATCGTCGCGGCGACCGAGGCCGCCAACGCGCGTCGATCCGACGACTTCCACGAAGGGCTTCACGACCACGAGTACGTGAAGAGGTTCCTCGCGACCGAGCTCGACGCCCTCGCCGAGCGGATCCGCGCGGGCGACTGGGTCGGCGGGCACGGCGGGGCGGGCGGCCCGCAAACCCCCGCCGATCGCCTCGGCTCGACGACCCACATCGCCGTGATCGACTCGGACGGGAACTGCGCGTCGGTGACCTGCTCGAACGGGACGGGGTCCGGCATCGTGGTTCCGGGCACCGGCGTACACGTCAACAACATGCTGGGCGAGGAGGACCTCAACCCGCATGGCTTTCATCGCATCCCCCCCGGCCGCAGGGTCAGCTCGATGATGTCGCCGACCCTGGCGTTGCGCGACGGCGAGGTCGTACTGGGGCTGGGGAGCGCCGGGTCGAACCGAATCCGCTCCGCGATCCTGCAGACGGTCGTCCGGGTGCTCGAGCAGGGGATGGACGCGGGCGACGCCGTGCGCGCCGGGCGCCTGCACTTCGAGGCCGGCATCGTGCAGGCGGAGCCGGAGGTCGACGAAGTCGGGCTCACCGACCTGGAGCGCCGCGGCGTGCCCGTCGTCCGCTGGAAGCGCCAGAACCTCTACTTCGGCGGGGTCCAGGCCGCCGTGCGCGATGCGGTGACCGGGGAGCTCAGCGGCGGCGGCGACCCGCGGCGCGGCGGGGCGGTGGCGCTCGCCTAGTTCGGTGATGTCACTCGGGCAGACCGGGGAAATGGACCTTGCCGTTGGAGCTGGCGCGCTCGGCGGCCTCCTCGGCGCGCTCCAGGGCGCGGCCGACCGCGCCCAGGGCGTTGGCGAGCAGGGCCATTCGCTCGTCCTCGTCGCGCATCTCCAGTAATTGCTGCTTCGTCTCGGCCGGCAGCTCGATGCGGGCGGCGATCGAGTAGGCCGAGGCGGAGTCGAGCTCCTCGGGATCCGGGCGCTCGCCGGTCGCCCGCTCGGCCAGCTCCGCGAACGCCTCGCGGGCGGCGCTCGCCGACGTCTCGTCGATCGGGGGGACTGGGTCCTCGACGATCAGCTCGACCTCGCCCGCGGGGAACTCGGGCGACTCGAAGCGGTCGAGCACCTTGAATGGAGCCTCGCCGCTGACCACGATGTTCATCTTCCCGTCCTCGAGCTGCTCGACCTCGTCGATCCGGGCCGTGCAGCCGATCGAGCGAGCCCCATCGTCGTCTCGCAGGACGATTCCGAAGGGCTCCTGCTGCTCGATCGCGGTGCCGACCATCCGCTTGTAGCGGTCCTCGAAGATGTGCAGCGGGACCTGTTCGCCGGGGAGGAGGACGAGCGGCAACTCGAAGATCGGAAGTTCGAGACCCGCCATCCGGTCGATTCTAGATATGCGAGGGTGCTCTTCATGCGAGGGTGCTCCGAGCGAAGCGAGGAGCAACCCGTTTAAGGCGGAGGAGCAACCCGTTTGATGACTGGCGGCATCGACTTCGAGGGCGAGGGTCTGCTCGGGGACCTCAGCGGGAAGGCGCGAGAGGCACGCCTGGCCCTGCTCACCGATCTCGCCGAGGCCGGCGTGCCGCTCGACGAGCTGAAGCGGGCGGTCGAGGAGAACCGACTGGTCCTGTTGCCCGTCGAGCGGGTCTTCGACGCTGGGCAGCATCACTACACCGCCGCGGAGGTCGCCGAGGGCTCCGGGCTCGAATCGGAGTTCCTCGCCCGGCTGCTCCAGGCACTGGGGGCGCCGATACCCGAGAACGACGAGCGCGTCTATGGCGCGGCCGATCTGGAGGCCGCCAAGCGGGCGAAGCTGTTCCTCGACGCCGGTTTGCCCGAGGAGGGAGTGCTCGAGACGTCGCGGCTTATCGGCATTTCGATGGCCAGCCTGGCGAACGCAAACCGCGACCTGGTCGGCCAGGTCTTCACTGAGCCGGGGATCGACGAGCGGGAGCTGGCGCTCCGCTACGCCGCGGCGGCGAAGACGATGTCGCCGCTGCTGGGAGACACCCTCCTCCACGCCTACCGGATCCACCTGCGCGAGGCGATTCGACAGGCGGTCGTCACCGAGACCGAACTCTCGGAGGGCAGGCTCTACGGCTCCGACGACGTTACGATCGCGTTCGCGGATCTCGTGGGATTCACGCGACTGGGCGAGTCCCTCGAGATCGAGCAGATCGGCGAGCTCACCGATCGCCTCTTCGCGCTCGCCTCCGAGGCGGCGAGGCCGCCGGTGCGACTCGTGAAGATGATCGGCGATGCGGCGATGTTCGCCTCTCGCGAGCCGGTGCCGGTCCTCGAGGCGGTACTTGGGCTGGTCGAGGCCGCCCGAACCGACGAGTTCCCCTCCCTCAGGGCGGGCGTCGCGAGCGGGCAGGCGCTCGGGCGGGGCGGAGATTGGTACGGGCAGCCGGTCAACCTCGCCGCGCGGATCACCGGCTTCGCGCGTCCCGACAGCGTCGTCGTGGCGCAGGGCGTGAAGGACGCGGTTGAGTCCCAGGACGGCGCCGGCCTGAGCTTCTCCTTCGCCGGCAAGCACCGCTTCAAGGGGATCAGCGGCGAGACACCCGTGCACCGGGTCAGGCGGGTGGACTAGGAGCGAATCGGTCATTCCGCGCGCAGCGAGGGCGCGTAACAGTGCCGGGGATTGTGAGTCTGGAGGTCAGATGGCGTTGTTGATGCTGTTCGCGCTGGTGGCCGGGGCGGGCACGGCCCTGTCGCCGTGTGTGCTGCCGATCCTGCCGGCGGTGCTCTCAGCCGGCGTCACCGGCGGGCGACGGCGCCCGCTCGGGGTGGTGACCGGGCTGGCCTTCTCGTTCACCTTCGCCACGGTAGGGCTGGTCTACGTGCTCGACGCATTCGGACTGCCGAACGGCTTCGCCCGCAGCTTGGCGATCGTCGTGCTGCTCGGCTTCGGGATCTCGCTGCTCATTCCGGCGATCGGGGATCGCATCGAGGCGTTCGCCAGCAGCCTGACACCGGGGCCCGCCCGCTTCCGCGGCGACGGCTTCGGCTCGGGCCTGCTCGTCGGCGCAAGCCTGGGCCTCGTTTACGCACCGTGCGCCGGGCCGATCCTGGCCGGCGTGATCGTGGTCTCCGCCGCCCAGGATTTCACTGCCGGGCGGCTCGCGGTGGCCCTCTCGTACGCGGTGGGGTCCGCGATCGTGCTCTATCTCCTGCTGCTCGGCGGCCGGCGGTTCGCCCAGCGCCTCGCGCCGGTTCGCGGCCGGGTCCAGATGGCTCTCGGGGCGGTGATGGTGCTGGTTGCCGTGGCGATGACCGCCGACCTCGACACGCGGTTCCAGACCGCGATCGCCAGCGATCTGCCCGATTTCCTGGTCAATCCCACCGGCGAGATCGAGCGAAGCGACGCAGTCGCGGCGGACCTCGCCAATGTGCGCCAGAGTGGCCCGCCGATCGTCGACCCGGCCGACCTCGACAAGCCGCTCAGCCTCGACACCTACGGGCAGGCGCCTGACTTCACCGGGACCCAGGAATGGTTCAACACGCCCGGGGGCGAATCGCTCTCGATGAGCGAGCTGCGCGGCAAGGTCGTCCTCATCGACTTCTGGACGTACACCTGCATCAACTGCATCCGGACGCTGCCCTACCTGGAGGCGTGGCAGGGGCGCTACGGGAAGGAGGGCTTCACGATCGTCGGCGTCCACTCGCCGGAGTTTCCGTTCGAGAAGGACGCCGACAACGTCCGGGCGGCGATCCGGCAAAACAACCTCACCTATCCGGTCGTGCAGGACAACGACCTGGCTACGTGGGATGCGTGGGGCAACCAGTACTGGCCGGCGGATTACCTGGTGGACGCACACGGAAACGTCCGCCACGCGCACTTCGGCGAAGGTGACTACGACGAGACGGAGCGCGCGATCCGCACCCTCCTGCAGGAGGCCGGGCATGGCGACCTCGGGCCCGGCGCTCGAGCGACGGGCCAGAGCCCGTCGGTCGCGGCGATCACGCCCGAGACGTATCTGGGTGCTCTCCGCGCGCGCGGCTGGGTGAACGGCCTGATTCACCCGGGCAACCATGACTACGGCGCCCCGCCCGGCCCGCTGGGCGTCAACCAGTTCGCCTACGCCGGGCACTGGGGGATCACGGACGAGGACGCGACCTCCGGAGTCGG
>JBKOYL010000050.1:0-10113 GCA_046725395.1 Actinomycetota bacterium
CACCATCGACGCGAACAGCCCCGAGCACTGGGAGCAGATCCTGCGCTCGATCGGCTCGACGCGCGGCGCCCGCGTGCTCGGCTTCACCGACCGCACCTTCGAGATGCACAAGAAGGGCAAGATCGAGCAGCACAACAAGTATCCGCTGAAGACGCGCGACGACCTCTCGATGGCGTACACGCCGGGCGTCGCCCGGGTTTGCGAGTACATCGCCGAGGACAAGTCCAAGGCCTTCGACTTCACGATCAAGGCCAATACGGTGGCGGTGGTCTCCGATGGCTCCGCGGTGCTCGGCCTCGGCGACATCGGCCCGGAGGCCGCCATGCCCGTCATGGAGGGCAAGGCGATGCTGTTCAAGGAGTTCGCCGAGGTCGACGCGTTTCCGATCTGCCTGGCGACCAAGGACCCCGGGGAGATCATCCAGACCGTCGAGCTGCTCGCGCCCACCTTCGGCGGGATCAACCTCGAGGACATCTCCGCCCCTCGCTGCTTCGAGATCGAGGAGCGGCTCAAAGAGGAGCTCGATATCCCGGTCTTCCACGACGACCAGCACGGCACGGCGGTCGTCGTCATGGCGGCGCTCTTCAACTCGCTCAAGATCGTCGGCAAGCCGATCGAGAGCCTCCGGGTCCTGGTGCTGGGCACCGGCGCCGCCGGCGTCGCCTGTACGAAGATGATGCAGGCCTCCGGGATCACCCAGATCATCGGCTGCGATCGGCAGGGGGCGATCTCCACCGAGCGGGCCGACTACCAGAACGGCTCGATGTCCGGCATCAAGCGCTGGTTCGCCGAGAACACGAACGCCGAGCGGCTCGTCGGCGGGCCCAACGACGTGATCGAGGGCTGCGATCTCTTCATCGGCGTCTCCGGACCCGGGCTGGTCGAGGCGGCCTCGCTCGAGAAGATGAACCACGACGCGATCGTCTTCGCGATGGCCAATCCGACTCCTGAGGTGATGCCCGAGGAGGCCGAGGAGTCCGTCCGGATCATGGCCACGGGCCGCTCCGACTACCCGAACCAGATCAACAACGTGCTCTGCTTCCCGGGCATCTTTCGCGGTGCGCTCGACGCCGGGGCCCCGCGGATCACCGAGGAGATGAAGCTCGCGGCCGCCCGCGGGATCGCCGAGGTCGTCACCGACGAGGACCTGGCCGAGGAATACATCATCCCGTCGGTGTTCAACCGCGACGTGGCGCCGGCGGTGGCGCACGCCGTCGTCGAGGAGGCCAAGCGCGCCGGGCTCGCCCGGTTCTCCGAGGAGACCGGGACGTTTGAGATCGTCGGCGGCGAGGGAGCCTCGGCCGACGGCGCGGGCGGTTGACCGGACGGCTGGTCCGCGGCTAGCCTGATCGCCTCACGGAGAGGCAGGAAGAATGACTCGCACGCTTCGCGTCCTCGGCATCGCCGCGCTGGTCCTCGCACTGAGCGCGATCGCCGGCCCCGCCCTTGCGGGGGCCAAGAAGAAGAAGGTCCACGGCAGCCTCACGATCGCCTACGAGAAGAACGCGGTCAGCGGGAATGACAGGTTCTACGGCGCGGTCAGCTCGCCGAACCCGCGCTGCGCCCGCCGGG
The DNA here is from genome assembly GCA_046725395.1 of Actinomycetota bacterium. GTDB lineage: Bacteria > Actinomycetota > Thermoleophilia > Solirubrobacterales > 70-9 > DASUPK01. The sequence continues at coordinate 1,573 of JBKOYL010000050.1, forward strand.
CGGTCGTGAACCTCGGCTTCAAGCCTGCCTTCGAGGGCGGCGGCGGCAGCGACATCCCGAGGACCACCGTCGCGAGCACCCGCGCGAACGCGCAGGGCAGCTGGGAGATCTTCTACAAGGTGACCCCGAACCCCGCCTACGACTTCCAGTCGTATTCAGCCGACTCGCCGAAGCGAGTGCTGAAGACCAAGCGGCCGGGGGTCAAGCTCGTCTGCAAGTTCGCGGCCTCCGAGGTGATCACACTGTTCCCCGGCTGACCGGCCGGGTCGCCCAGAGCTCAAGCGCTCCCAGCTAGCATCCCGCGCCGATGCGCGTGCTCATCACCGGAGCATCCGGGCTGATCGGCTCGGCTCTCTGCGACGCCCTGCTCGCTCGGGGGGATGAGGTCGTGGGCCTGACCCGGGACCCCGACCGGGCGAGGCCGAAGAACCCCACCGTCAGCTGGTACGCGTGGAGCGCTACCACCGAGCGCCCGCCCGCCCAGGCGCTTGATGGGGTGGACGGCGTGGTCAACCTGATCGGCGAGGAGATCAACCAGCGGCTCACCGACCAGGCCAAGGTCCGGATCCGCGAGAGCCGGCTGGTCGGGACACGCAACCTCCTGCAGGGCATCGAGGCGTCGCCGACGACGCCGAGCGTGTTCGTCGGCCAGTCCGCGATCGGCTACTACGGCGATCGCGGCGCCCAGATCCTCGACGAGGAGTCCCAACCCGGCGAGGGATTCGCGGCGGAGGTACCCGTCGACTGGGAAGCCGCCGAGCGCGAAGCCGAGGGCGCCGTCGACCGGGTCGTCATCTTCCGGACGGGCCTCGTCCTGACCAAGCGCGGCGGCCTGCTCAAGCAGCTGCTCCTGCCGTTCAAGCTCGGCGTCGGCGGTCCGATCGCCGGCGGCGAGCAGTACATGTCGTGGATCCACCTCGAGGACCTGGTCGGCCTCTTCCTCTGGGCCCTGGACGACCACAGGGTCTGGGGGGTGATCAACGCGACCGCACCGAACCCGGTCACCAACCGCGAGTTCTCGAAGGCGCTCGGCCGCGCACTGCACAGGCCCGCCGTGATGCCGGTTCCGAAGCTCGCGGTCACCGCCCTCCGCGGCGGGGAGCTCGCCGACGCCGTCGCGGGGGGAGCCCGCGTCCTGCCGCGCAAGGCGCTCGACCTCGGCTACGAGTTCCGCCACCCCGAGCTCGACGAGGCGCTGCGCTCGGCCCTCCGCTGAGCGGGCTCAGGCGGTCCGGCGAGGCTTCGGCTGGTCGCGGGGCTCGAGCTGGAGCTCGCGTTCCGCGCCGGGCATTCCCTCCCTCAACTGCAGGTCGCGCTCGCGCTCTGCGTTCAGCTCGTGCCCGAAGAGGATCGCCAGGTTGGTGATCCACATCCAGATCAGGATGATCACCACCCCCGCCAGGGAGCCATAGACCTTGTTGTACGAACCGAACTGGGAGACGTAGAGGGCGAAGCCGGCGGAGGCAATCAGCCACACGACGAGCCCGACCAGCCCACCGGGGGTGATCCACTTGAAGCCGCGCTGCTTGACGTTCGGCGAGGCGTAGTAGATCAGGCCGACCATCAGCACGAACAGCAAGGCGATCAGCACCCACTTGGCGTAGTTCCAGATCGAGACCGCGGTATCGGAGACGCCGATGGGTTCCGCGACGTCCGAGACGATCGGGCCGGTCAGTACGACGCCGAGCGCCATCACCGCGAGCAGCAGCACGATCACCAACGTCATCAGGAGCTGCAGCGGCCGCAGCTTCCAGAACGGCCGGCCCTCGCGCGTCTCGTAGATCACATTCGAAGCGCGGATGAATGCGCCGAGGTAGCCCGAGGCCGACCAGAGCGCCACCAGCGTGCTCGCGATCAGCGCGAAGCCGGCGGTGGCCCGGCTCTCCGTCACCTGCTTGATCGGCCCCTCGAACGTGTTCGCGGCGGAATCCGGACCGATCTTGGTGACGATGTCCGTGAGCGTGTCGGTCGTCGACTCCGGATCGCCGACGAGCCCGACGATCGAGACGAGGACGATCACCGCCGGGAACAGCGCCAGGAGGCCGTAGTAGGTGAGCGTCCCCGCCCAGTCGGTCAGGTTGTCCTCCCGGAACTCTCCGACGGTGCGCTTCAGCGTGGGCCAGAGCCCGGTCTTGCGCTCGACCCCCTTCGGCGCGTAGTCGTCGTCGCGCCTCTCGGTCGGGTCCTCGTCGCCGCCGTTCGCACGACGGCCACTTTCCTCGTCCGCGTCCGCCATCGGCCCTACGCCTTTTCGGGTGATTCCTCCCCGGGCCACGTGCCGGACATGCGCGCGAACCCCCGACGTGCGGCGTGATCGAACAGGCCCTTGACCAGGCGGAAGATCGCACCTTCGATGACGAGCGCGATCGCGAGCTTGGCGAGGCTGACCTCGCGATGCTCGGGCTGGGGCGGCTCCCGCTCGTCGACCTTGCCCCAGATCGCGTCGAAGATTTTCTGGGCGAGAAATCCTGCCAACAGCCCGCCGAGGACGCTGATCGGAATGAACACGATCTTCATATCCCCGGTCTGCCCACGGCGCCGCGCGTGAAAACGCCGTGATGAGGCAAGATGGGTGCGATGAAGCTCGAGGGCATCCACCACATCACGGCGATAACCGGCGACGCCCAGAAGAACGTGGATTTCTACGCGGGCGTCCTCGGCCTGCGACTGGTGAAGAAGACCGTCAACCAGGACGACCCGACCGTCTATCACCTCTTCTTCGCGGACGAGAAAGGGAGCGCCGGCTCCGATCTGACCTTCTTCGAGTACCCCGGCGCCCCGCCCGGGCGAGCCGGCGACGGGATGATCTGCGGGATTCGCTGGCGGCTCGGGAGCGAGCAGGCGATCGACTTCTGGACGGAGCGCCTCAGAGAGCACGGCGTCGAGACCGACCTTGAGGACGGCCAGCTGCGCTTTCAGGACCCGGAGGGCCTGGCCCATGCCCTCACGGCTGTGGAGACCGAAGATGAGCCGCTGATCGCCGACCATCCCGAGATCCCGGCCGAGATGGCGCTGCAAGGGTTCGACGGGGCCCGCGCCTACTCGAGCAATCCGGAGGCGAGCCGCTCCCTCCTCGAGGAGGCGCTGGGCTTCCGGCCGATCGAAGGGGCGGACGGACGTGGCTGGGAAGCCCGCGGCGACAGCCGAGGCGGCCTCTGGGGCTATGCCGAGCCGCCCGCCGAGCGGGGTCTGCAGGGCGCGGGCAGCGTCCACCACATCGCCTGGGCCTCTCAGATGGACGAGCACGAGCAGTGGCGCGACAGGGTGATCGCGGCGGGCGCGCGGCCCACCCAGGTAATCGACCGGTTCTACTTCCGCTCGATCTATTTCCGGGAGCCGAGCGGAGTGCTGTTCGAAATCGCGACGCTGGGACCCGGCTTCACCGTCGACGAGCCGCCCGAGTCGCTTGGCGAGAAGCTCTCGCTGCCGCCTCCCTACGAGCACCTCAGGGAGAAGGTCGAGCCGGTGCTGCGGCCGATCAACAACCCGCGTGTCCCCGCCTGAGCCCGACCACGAGCGCCCGGGCCAGATCGTCGAACTGGTCCACCTGGATCGTGAGCCGGCGGGTGAGCCGGAGGGCGCGCTGATCCTGCTGCATGGCCGCGCCGTCGACGAGCGAGACCTCTATCCGCTGCTCGACGAGCTCGACCCCGAGCGCAAGCTCTACGGGATGACACCGGGGGCTCCGCTGACCAACGTGCCGCCGGGCGGCCGGCATTGGTACGTGATCGAGCGGATCGGCCATCCCGAGGAGGACACCTTCGTCGACTCGCTCGGCATGCTCTGCCGCTTCCTGGACGACGAGCTGCGCCACCGCGGGATCCCCTGGGAGAAGACGGTGATCGGAGGGTTCAGCCAGGGCGCCGCGGTGGCTTGCGCAGTCGCGCTGGGGATGGGTCGTCCGAGGGCTGCGGGCCTCCTGATGATCAGCGGCTTCTACCCGATGGTGCGTGGCTGGAAGGTCGATCCGCGAGCGAAGGTCGGAATGCCGGCCTACCTCACCCATGGCAGCTATGACCCGGTGATCCCGGTCGGCTTCGGCCGCAAGGCCCGTGACCTCCTGGAGGAGGGCGGGCTCTACGTCACCTTTCGCGAGGCCCGCGTCCAGCACTCGATCGACTTCGCACTGATCGGTGAGATGGGTGACTGGGTCGGCTCGGTGATCTCGGGAGAGCCCGTGATCGAGGGCCCGCCCTCGGCGCGCTAGTTCCGCCTTAAGGCGTCGGACACGGCGCGCCGAGCGGCACCGTCGCAGCCCCCTCGATCCGGGAGCGCTGGATCATGCATTCGGTCGTGTCGCCGTCCGAGGTGATCGCGTAGCTCCCCAGCACCGTCCCATCCCGATGGGTGCCGAAGACCTCCCCCCGGACGTGGTCCCGGAACGAGGACGCGTCGCTCCCCGCGCCGCGGATCGCCTCCAGGACCAGGGCCATCGCCTCGTGGCCGTAAGCCGCGTAGGGGCCGGGATTGCGGTGGAAGCGCCGGGCAAAGCGAGTGTCGAACTGCTTGTCCGGCAGCAGCTTGGGGTCCAGCTCGGCGCTGAGCTCGAACAGGCGGCCGCCGATGCTGAGCCGCTGGGTGCTGGGCTCGTAGCGGGCGGGCGCGCGCTGAACCCCCGTGATCACCTGAACGCCGTGTTCGGCGGCGGCGGATCTGAACTCAGCAGCCGCGAGATCCTCGAACGGCGTCCCGTCCGAGGTGACCTTCGCTCGCGTCGCACCGAGCTCCGAGACGAGCTCGGCGGCGGCGTCGACGACGACCTCATCCGAGGGAACCGTGCGCGCGAAGTTCGCCGAGCCTGAAGGCCGGTAGCGACCGGGTGAGTCCGGATACCCCGCCGCCGGCGCGGTCAGGTCGACGGCACCGGCCCCCGGCGAGACCTGCACGAGACCGCCATCGTTGGTTATCGGAACCGACCCGCGGGTGGGCTCGGAGTCGAGCTCCCCGATGTAGGCGGCCGCCGTCGAGTCCTGAACGGCTTGCCGCGCGTTCGCCCCGACCGCAACCGGGTTCCAGGCCTTGCCCTTCGCGTCGTCGAGGAAGCGCGCCCTCACCCTGATCGACCCCGCCCCGCCGCCGGCCTGCTCCAGCGCGAGGCGGGCGCCGTCGGCGGCGTCCCGGCCGTCAGTACCCCGCGGCCCGGTCAACGGCAGGCTGACGTAGACGGTGACCGGGGCCTCGATCTCGGCACCCCCGCCCACGCCGCAGCCGGCGGCGGTGAGGCCGAGCAGCAGCGCCGCAAGCGCCAGGCGCGCCATCCAGCCGCTAGCCGAAGAAGACCTCGGCCTCGCGATACAGGGACTCGGGGACGGTCTTGAGTTCGGCGGTCGCCTCGGAGAGCCCGACCAGCTCGATGTTGGTGCTGCGCAGGGCGGTCATCTTCCCCCACTGTCCCTCCTGAGCCGCGTCGATCGCGTGCAGGCCAAAGCGCGTGGCGAGCACCCGGTCGAAGGCCGTCGGGGTCCCGCCTCGCTGGACGTGCCCGAGCACGGTGGCGCGAGCCTCGTGCCCCGTTTTCCGCTCGATCTCCCCCTCGAGCCAGTTCGCGATCCCTCCCAGCCGGACGTGCCCGAAGGCGTCGGTCGGGGCGCCCTGCGGCTCGGGCATGCCGCCCTTCGGAACGGCGCCCTCGGCGACCACCACGATCGGCGAGTACTGGCTCTCGAAGCGCCGCACGATGTAGTCGCAGACCCGGTCGAGGTCGAACTCGACCTCCGGGATCAGGATCACGTTGGCGCCGCCGGCGAGCCCGGCGTGGAAGGCGATCCACCCGGCGTGGCGGCCCATCACCTCGCAGATCAGGGTCCGCTTGTGGCTCTCGGCGGTGGTATGGAGGCGATCGATGGCCGCCATCGCGATGTTGACCGCCGTGTCGAAGCCGAACGTGTAGTCGGTGGCGGAGAGGTCGTTGTCGATGGTCTTCGGGACGCCGACGACGTTGACGCCCCGCTCGTAAAGCTGGGAGGCCGCGCCGAGCGTGTCCTCGCCGCCGATCGCGATCAGGCCGTCGACGCCGTCGGCATCGAGGTTCTCGGCGATCTTCTCGGCTCCACCGTCCTCCTTGAACGGGTTGGTCCGAGAAGAGCCGAGGATCGTTCCGCCACGAGGAAGGATGCCCCGTACTTCGGGGACGCCGAGCGGGCGGCTGTCGTGCTCGAGCGGCCCGCGCCACCCGTCCCGGTAGCCGGTGAACTCGTGCCCGTACTCCCCTACCCCCTTGCGCACGATCGCGCGGATCACCGCGTTCAGTCCGGGGCAGTCGCCTCCGCCGGTGAGGACGCCGATCCGCATACGGCGGTCAATCTACTGGCCCCGGGGGGCCGGCTCAGCGTTCGGAGATCTCCTCGCTTAGAACGGGCTTCACGTCGACGATCGGCGTGCCGTCGAGTGCCTCCAGGTTGCTGACCTGCACCAGCCGTCCCTCGACCGAGAGCACCTCCACCCGGTGCAGGCCGATCGGGTTGGGGCGGTGCTGCGAACGGGTGCTGAACACGCCCGTCGGCGGCCTCGATGGATCGCCGCGCGGATGGACGGTGAGCACGTCGCGCTCCGCGCGGTCGAGCCAGGTGAGCACGACGAGCTGATCGCCCGGAGCGATGTCGGCCAGACCGTCGATCACCTCCTGCTCGAACTCGAGCCAGGCGTCGGGCGCGCCCTCGTCGCCCTGCCGCGGCGCGGATGCCGGGTCGGTCAGCGGCGAGTCCACCCGGCCCACCACGCGCAGCTGGAAGGTTTTGACCTCGGCCATGATCGAAGGCTATGGGGACGAACGGCCCGGCCGACGTCGGCTCCAGACGGCCCAGCCGACTCTGAGTACGAGCGGAATGAAGGTGACGATCAGGATGGCAGTGTCCATCAGCAGTTTCCTCCTCTCGAATAGGTCCTCCGCGGAGAATATCTATAAAATCAAAGGTAAGCTAAAAGCTATGTCGAGGCGCGAATACAACCGTCGAGAACAGCTCGGTAGGGAGATCTCCGGCCTGATGGGGCAGCTGGTGCGCACCTTCCGGACAGGATTCGTGGCCTGCGCGGACCAGCACGAGCTCGGCCCTGGTGAGGCTCAGGTCCTCTGGCTGCTCGACGAAAGCGGTGACACCTCGACCGGTGATCTGGCCCGCCGCCTCGACATCGACCCCGCAAACGCCTCGACCCTGCTGACGAAGCTCGAACGCCGCCGGTTCGTGCGTCGCGTATCTGCCGAGCACGATCGACGTAAGCGACTGATCTCACTGACGGCGGAGGGACGCAACGTCAAGCTCGCCCTCGCCCGCTGCATAGGCGAGCGTCAGCCGGGCTTCGACCAGCTGACGACATCCGAACTGGTCAGCTTCCGCGACCTGCTGCGGCGAGTCGCTGGGAGGGCTGAATCGTCCGCCTAGGGCCGCGTCAACCAGTCGATGATCGGGCGCGCGACGCGGAGCAGGGCGCCGGTGAAGACGCCGCCCAGGAAGAGGATCGCGGCGACGGGGCCGGCCGCGCCCAGCGCGTAGGCGATCACCATCACGCACGCGCCGAGCACCGTGAACACGATGACCTGCATGGGCGGGAAGCCTATCTAGCCAATGCGTCGCGGGTGGACTTCAGGAAATCGCCGACGCCGCGCACCGCGGCGTCGCGATCCGGCGCCTCAGCCACCTCGCGGACCAGCCGGGTCCCGATGATCACGCCGTCGGCTTCCCGCCCGACCGCGGCGGCCTGCTCGGGCGTCGAGATCCCGAAGCCGACCGCGACGGGCACGTCCGCCTCGCGCTTCGTGGCGGAGATCAGCTCGCTGAGCTCCGGCGGCAGATCGGCTCGTTCACCCGTCACGCCGACCGTCGAGACCAAATAGACGAAGCCTCTAGCGGCGGCGCAGATCTCCGCCCGGCGCCCCGGCGGGGTCGTCGGCGCGACCAACGGGATCAGCGCCAGCCCCCGCTCGTCCAGAGCCTCGGCGATCGGCCCTCGCTCCTCGAGCGGCAGATCGGGGACGATCACCCCCGAGGTGCCAGCCTTCACCGCCTGGTCCGCGAACTCGACTGGGCCCGTGGCGAGCACCATGTTCGCGTAGACCATCAGCGCCACCGGGACGCGCTCTCCGATCGCCGCGCAGGTCTCCAGGACGCTCTCCAAGGTGGCGCCGGCGGCGAGCGCCTCTGTATCCGCCGCGTGGATCGTGGGGCCGTCCGCCAGCGGATCGGAGAAGGGCACGCCGAGCTCGACCAGATCCGCACCGGCCGCGGCGTAGGCCTCCGCGATAACGGTCGCCGTCGCTTGATCCGGAAAGCCGCCCATCATGTACGGCATCAGCGCCGCCCTGCCCTCCGCCCGGGTCGCCGCGAAGGCGGCCTCGATGGAGGTCGTTGTCGCCTCAGGCATCGAGCCCGGGCAGCTTCGCCGTCACCTCGTCCATGTCCTTGTCGCCGCGGCCGCTGAGCGTGAGCACGTCAAACCCATTCCCGCCACCGCCCTCGCGAAGCAGCCAGGCGATCGCGTGCGCCGGCTCGAGCGCCGGGATAATCCCCTCCAGTCGGGCCAGCTCGCGGAAGGCCCGCAGCGCCT